>NZ_JBHXEG010000008.1:30815-78069 GCF_042724935.1 Kitasatospora sp. NPDC127060 | reverse complement strand
TGCGTACTGGGTGGTTGGGGGGCTGCTTGGGGTGGTGGGTGGGGGGCGCCCCCCCCCCACTCCTCGGTGTTTCACCTGGTGGTGGTTGAAGTGGGTTGCGGGGTGGGGCGGTTGGGCATGGCAGCGGTGAGGGGGTAGGCCCAGGCGAGGAGGGCGAGGAGGAGGGCGAACGGGAGGAGGGTGCAGAGCACGGCCCGCCCGTCGCTATGGCGGGGTTCAGGTGGCATCGGGGGTGGCATCGATGAGGTCGAGTTCGGCCCAGACGGTCTTGGCGTTGGGGTGGCGGGGGATGGTGCCCCAGCGGTCGCAGAGGGCGTCGATGAGGGTGAGGCCGCGCCCGGACTGGGCGTTGGGGATGTGGACGGCGGGGAGGACGGGGAGCCTGTCGCCCCTGGGGTCGCTGATCTCGATGCGCAGGGTGGTACCCCGGCGCGCGGTGGTGGTGAGGGAGAGGTGCAGCTCGAACCCGCGCCCCGGAACACGTCCGTGCGAGACCGCGTTCGCGGCCAGCTCCGCAATGACGAGGAGGGCGGAGTGGAACGGCTCGGTGTGCGTGGAGTTCAGCCCCCAGCAGGTGAGTTGACGCCTGGCGATGCGCCGGCAGGTGGCGGCTCCCTTGGGGGTGGCGGGGAGCGTGGTGGTGTGGGGGCGGGGTCTGTCGAGGGGGATTTCGGTCGTCATGGGGTAAAGCGTGGCTGGACGGACGTACGCTGACCACGGACCTGGCGAGTACGGAGAGTACTTGTATGGGTGCGGACAGCTTTATGTAGGCCTGGTGGGGTGGTCGCGTTGAGTGCAGTGCGAGACAACGGAGCGGGCGACGAGATCCGCGAGGACCTGCCGGAGGATCTGGGGGAGGTCTCGGACTTCTTCCGCGCGATCGGCAAGCAGATCAAGCTCTTCCGAGAGAGAGCGGGGATCACTCAGAAGGAGCTGGCCAGACTGACCGGCTATAGCGAGCAGTTGATCGGCGCGGTTGAGCGGGGGGTGCGCACCCCGCAACCAGAGTTGTTGGTCGCAACGGACAAAGTCCTCGACGCCGGCGGTGCATTGGCGATCGCGAAAGATGACGTGATGAGTGCGCGAGCCAAGGCGCGAGTTCGGCATCCGGCTTGGTTCAGGGGCTACGCGGGATTGGAGCCAGTGGCTGTTGAGATCCACGAGTTCAGCACCCTTCTCATTCCTGGCCTCCTGCAGACCGAAGCACACGCCCGTGCTCTCTTCGGAATGCGTCAGCCACTGCTTACCGAAGAAGTGATCGAGGATCGGGTGGCTGCCCGAATGGCTCGACAGGAGATCTTGATCCGATGGCCACGGGCGATTTTCAGCTGGGTCATTGAGGAGAGCGTCCTCCAGCGCCCCTTGGGCGGCTGGGACGTTCACGAGGAGCAGCTACGGCATCTCTTGGAGGTGGGGAGGATGCGCGGCATGGCGATCCACATCATGCCCACCGTCAGGGCTGACCACCCCGCCCTTGCCGGGCCTTTCACGCTGATCACTCCCAAGGGGCGTCCGCAGAACGGATACATCGAGGCCCAGCAAAGCAGCCGGCTGATCACGGATCAGGAAGAAGTCCGTATCATGAACGCACGATACGGCGCTCTCAGGGGGCACTCGCTCGACGTGAGGGAGTCCTTGGCCTTGATCGAGAAGATGCTGGGAGAACGATGAACGCGAAGCTGGCCTGGATCAAGAGCAGCTACAGCAGCAATGAAGGTGGTCAGTGCGTCGAGGTCGCCGAGACCACCGCCGCCGTCCTCGTGCGTGACTCCAAGGACAAGAGCGGCCCCCACCTCGCCTTCACCCCTGCCGCCTGGCAGGCCTTCCTCACCTTCGCCGCCACCGCCGAGGTCTGACCCGACCCGCCCGCCCCGGCTCAGGGCGCGAGCCAGCCGGCCTGAGCCGCCCGTACGCCCGCCTGGAAGCGGCTGCGGGCGTCGAGGCGTTCCATCAGGTCGGTGGCTATCCGGCGGGCCGTGCGGGGCGAGACGCCCAGCCGCTTGGCGATGGCGTCGTCGGTGTGCCCCTCGGCCAGCAGCGCGATGGTCGCCTGCTCCTGGGCGGTGAGTCCGTGTTCGTCGGAGCGGGCGGCGGTGCCGAGCGGCTGCGCGCCCGCCCAGACGGTCTCGAACAGCGCGCACAGCGCGGTCAGCATGCCCTCGCCGGTGAGGACGACGGCTCCGGCAGCGGTGTCGTCGCTGTGGACGGGGATGACGGCGGTGGCCCGGTCGACCACGATCATCCGGGTCGGCAGCGCGGCGACAGTACGGACCCGGCCGCCGTGGGAGGCGAGCCAGGTGACGTACTCGACCGTGTGCGGGCTGTTGCGGACGCTGTCCAGGTAGACCGTCCGCATCCGGACACCGCGTCCCAGCAGGTCCAGGTCCAGCGGCTTGGCGGCCTCGATGTTCTCGGGCTTCTGCCCGCCGTCGGGCGCGAAGGTCATGACCTCCTCGCGCACCTCGCGGGTGAGGGTGGTGAGCCGGTCGCGGATCTGGTCCAGGCCGGTGAGCTGCTCGACGCCGGGGTGGCTACCGGTCGGTCGCAGGTCGGCGTACTCGGCGATGAGCTGGGCGGCCGCCGCCCGGGAGGCCTCGATGCGCAGTTGCTGCGCGGCGAGTTCCGCCTGCTGGCGGGCCATCAGGATCTCCATCCCCGCTTCGGGGGAGACGGCCCGCAACTCGCCCTCGCGGTCGGCGGACGGGCGCAGCAGCGCCAGTTCGCTGAGCGTGTCCAGCGCCTGCCTGACCTGCTGGTCGGTCAGGTCCAGGCGCATCCGCAGTGCTGCCACGCCCTCCTGCGGGTGGGCGAGCATCGCCCGGTAGACCGCCTCTGAGACCTGGTCCAGCCCCAGCGCCGTGAGCATCCTTACCCCCGTGATGAACCCGTGTTCGATATGCACGCGATCATTTCACATGTGCCGGGGCGCGGCCGCAGGGCCTTGTGGACGGTTCCGGCCAGGGACAGAACCGTCCCGGGTCGTCCCCTTCACGGCTAATTCCCGCTTCGGCACGCTCGGTCCATGTACCTCGTCCATGTCGCCCTGCAACCCGGTTCGCCCGGCCGGCCGCTGCCCCACGACGCCCGTGAGCTCCTGCTGGCCGCCATCCGCCCGGAGGACCGGGTCGAGCACGTCGTCGTCCATCCGTACGCCACCCCGGACCCGGTGCTCGGTCTCTACCTCCTCGCCGATTCCCTCACCTCGGCGGAGCGTCGAGCCTCCGCGTTCTGCCGCCGCGCCCTGGCGACGGTGCCCCCGTTCGCCGGCTGGCGGGCGATGACGGCCGCCGCTCCGCTCGTCGCGCCGTTCTACGAGCGCCTGCTGTCCGGCTCCGGTCGCTCCTGGCCGGAACGGTCCTGACCGGAACGGTCCTGGACGGAACAGTCCAGGGACGGTTCCGTCCACCTGAAACCCCTTCCACCCCCTCTGACCAGCGACGAAGCTAGTGGTCGCCGGAAGGGGCCAGCCCCTGAAGGCCACCGGAGAAGGCGCCACCGCGGGACGCCGGTACCGGAACCGTCCACCGTTTCGTCAGCTCCCAGAGGAACCGTCATGCTTCGCACCGTCACCGCCAAGGCCGCCGCGGTCGCCACCCTCGCCGTCGCCCTCCTGGTCCCCGCCGTCGCCGCCCAGGCCGCCGACTCCTCCGCCCAGCCGGTCATCACCGCGACGGCCGACAACATGATCTGGGGCTGATCCATCGCCCCTCGGCCCGCCGTTCCACCCCGGTACGCCGTCCCACCCGGTCCGTCGAGGCACTCCACGCGGCTGCTCCTGCAGGGCAGCCGCCCCGATTCTCAGTCGGCACCGGCACTCACCCCGCACGGATCCTCAGGCCGCACCGCGCCATTGCGCCGGCGACTCTGCCGCGCCAGGTGCCCCACCGTCTTGCGGTCCCGCGGAGCCGTCCGTCCGCGACACCATCCTTCACTCACACCCGGAGCCGACGCATGCCATCTCACCGGTCCACGTTCGTCCGTACCGCCATCGCGACCTCGCTCGCCGCCGCCGCGGCCGTCTCCCTCCTCTCGGTGACCGGCACCACCGCACAGGCGGTCGGCACCTCCTCGGTCAACGGCCCGATCTCCCGCGACGAGATCATCGCCCGCGCCCAGAACTGGGTCGACCAGGCCGTTCCGTACAGCCAGAGCGTCTGGCACTCCGACAGCAACGGCTCCTATCGTCAGGACTGCTCGGGCCTGGTCTCCATGGCCTGGCACCTCGACACCAGCCGGGTGACGTCGACCCTGGACGATGTGTCGACCCCACTCGGCAGCCTGGACGACCTGCGCCCCGGCGACATGATCGACAACATCAAGACCCACGTCGTCCTTTTCACCGGCTGGACGGACGGCAGCCACACCACCGCCAACATCATCGAGGAACCGAAGCCCGGCCTGACCGCGCGGCGGAACACCTACTCGCGCAGCTACCTGGTCAACAACAGCTACCTGCCGTTCCGCTACGACCGCACGATCGACAGCACCCCTCTGCCGCCCAAGCCTGCCGCGGCGGCCTGGCGGGCCCAGGTCCTGGTGAACGGTGGCGGGAGCCTCTTCCACACCACCCGCCTGTCCGACGGCAACTGGACGGGCTTCGGCAACGTCGCGTCGCAGGCCGGCGACATCGGCGCCATCCAGTCGATCGCCGACGCCGGCATCGACGGCAACACCCACGTGCTCGCGGTCGGCGGGGACGGCGGCCTCTACCACGCCATCCGCCACTCGGACGGGAGCTGGGAGCGCTTCGCGAACGTCGGCCAGGAGGCCGGTGCGCTGGGCAACATCACCAAGATCTCCGCGGTCTCCATCGGCGGCGACCTGCACATCGTGGCCGTGGCCGACGGGAAGATCTTCCACACCGCCCGGCTCGCCAACGGCACCTGGATGCGGTTCGCCGACGTCTCCGGAGCGGCGGGCGCCATCGGCACGGTCACCAGCGCCTCGGCCGCGAACGTCAACGGCCAGCTGCAGGTCGTCGCGGTCTCCGGCGGCAGGGTGCTCCACACCATTCGCGACGTGTCCGGGTCCTGGACCAACTGGGGCGACGTGTACGGCGCGGCGGGCGACATCGGCAGCGCCCAGGACGTCGCGATCACGGGCACCGGCGGCGACATGCAGATCATCGTGGTGACCGGCGACGGCCAGCAGTACCACGCGGCCCGCTACGCCTCCGGGTCCTGGCAGCAGTTCAACCCGCTCGCCCCGGTGATCGGCTCCTTCACCGCCAACCGGGTCAGCGCCGCCACGGTGGACGGCGAACTCCAGGCCTCGTTCATCACCAACGACGACCGGATCATGCACACCATCCGCGACGGTTCCGGTAGTTGGGACCCGGCGGCCGCGCTCAACCTGAGCGGCGTCAGCGGAAACCACTACGCCGTCTCCATCACCGGCACCGCCGGCTGACCCGGGCGGTGACGGGGCCGGCCGGCGGGCGACACCGCGCGGTCGCCCGCCGGCCCCGTCACGTCCCACCGCCCGTCAGTCACCCCAAGAAGGAGACCCTGATGTCCCGCGTCCCCCGAACCCCGCGCCTCACCGCCGTCGCTGCCGCCTCCCTCGCCGCCCTCGCGCTCGCCACCACCGGGGCGGGCTCGGCCCAGGCCGCCTCGGTCGCCACCTGGGACAAGGTCGCCCAGTGCGAGAGCAGCGGCAACTGGAGCATCGTCAGCGCCAACCGGCTCTACTACGGCGGCCTCCAGATCAACCTCACCAACTGGCGCTACTACGGCGGCCTGAACTACGCCCCCCGCCCGGACCTGGCCTCCAAGCAGCAGCAGATCCTCATCGCGGAGAAGATCCTCGCCGACCAGGGTGCCCGCGCCTGGTCGTGCGCGCCGGGCACCGGTCTCTCCACCGACCACACCAACCCGTACCCCGACCCCGCCCCCAGCCCGGCCCCGGCGCCGAGTTGGAAGACACAGGTGCTGGTGAACGGCGGGGGCGGGATCTACCACGCGACCCGCGACGCGTCCGGCAACTGGTCGGGCTTCGCCAACGTCAACGCCCAGGTCGGCGACATCGGCGCTGTGGGTTCGGTGGCGGACGCCGGCATCAACGGCGACACCCACGTGGTGGCGGTCGGCGGCAACGGCGACATCTACCACGTCGTCCGCTTCGCCGACGGCCAGTGGGGCGCGTTCGGCGACGTCAGCTCCGAGGCCGGGCAGCTGAGTTCGGTGACGAAGGTGTCGGCGGTGTCGATCGGCCCGGAGCTGAACGTGCTGGCGGTCGCGAACGGGCGGCTGTTCCACTCGGTGCGCCACGCGGACGGGACCTGGGCGGCGTTCGGCGACGTGCAGTCGCAGGCAGGGGCACTGCCCGGGGCCGTGACCTCCGCGTCCGAGGCCTCCGTGAACGGTCAGCTGCAGGTGGTGGCCGTCGCCGGCGGCCGGGTCTACCACTCGATCCGCGGCACCGACGGCACCTGGAGCCCGTGGGGGGACGTGTACGCGGCAGCGGGGGACGCGGGTGCGGCCACCGACGTCGCGGTGACCGGCTCCGGCGCGGACATGCAGATCGTCATCACGTCGAACGGGGGCACGAAGCAGTACCACGGCGCCCGACTCGGCAACGGCCAGTGGATGCCGCTGGCCGACCTGACCTCGGTGGCCGGCTCGTTCACCACGACATCGGTGAGTGCCGCGACCGTCGCCGGGGAACTCCAGGTGGCGTTCGTGACGACGGACAACCGCATCCTGCACGCCGTCCGCCACCCGGACGGCAGCTGGCAGAACGCCGCCGCCATCGACCTGACCGGCGTCAACGGCAACCATTACGCCGTCGGCATCACCGGGACGCTCTGACCCCGGCCGGTCCGACTCCGGCCACCGGCTCCGGCGGGTCCCACCCCGACCGGAGCCGGTGCACGTCTACTGCGCCGAACCGGCGAAACGTCTGAACCGGTTGGCCTACCCCCATCGAGTCGTCCACAAACGACCTCCCTCACCCCCCTAGCTTCGCGCCGGGCGAGCCCAGCCGGGCCCGCCGCCCCTTCCAGCTAGGAGAAGCAGTGCACATCACCCAGAAGGCCGTCGCGACCCTCGTGGCCGCCGCCACCTTCAGCGGCATCGCCGCCCTCAACGGCACCCCGGCCACGGCCGCCGTCCCGGTCACCGCTTCCCTCCAGGTCCAGAGCGACACCACCGACCTGGACGAGTACCTCGGAAACGACGTCTGGACCCGCGACGCCAGCCTCACCTACCAGGTCTGGACCCTCACCCCGCTCGGCAACGGCACCTTCACCATCAAGGGCACCCACTACGGCAAGTGCCTCGTGGCCAACGGCCCCGGCAAGACCGTCACCCAGCAGACCTGCGACCAGAACGACCTCGGCCAGCGGTGGATCGTCGAGCCGAGCGTGGACGCCACCGCCATCGCCAGCGTGAAGTACCTGGACTACGTCCTCCAGGCCAACGGGCAGGACCAGCGGGTCACCACCGAGCTGTCGGTCGGCTCGTCGAACCAGCAGTGGACCGCCTACGTGAAGTAGCGGGCGCCCGGCACCGACCCGCCGCCCCCCGGCGGCGGGTCGGTGAGCTGAATCCGGCTCGCGCCGATCACTGGCCGCCCTGCCCGGCGCTGCCGATCGGGCCGACCTTCACCGGGTTGCCGGGGGTGTCGGTGGCGGGCAGTGAGGCGGCGCCCGGCCACTGGAGGGTGACGGACTTGGTCTCGTCCGGCGGGGTCACCACGAGGCCGGTGAGGCGCAGGCCGGTGCCACCCGTGTTGTTCGCCGGGTAGCTGATGCCGAAGAAGGTCGACTTCCCGTTCTTGAGGACGCCCGGGACGACCGGCTCGCCGGAGCGCTCCGCCGACATCGAGCCCGCGTTGGTCTTCAGGTCGACACCGGCGTACCCGCTGATCGAGCAGTCGTGGCCGCTCTTGTTCTTCAGCTCGACCACCACGGTGCGGGTGGCATCGCCGTCGATGGTGCGGTCGGCGGCCGAGATGGTGAGGTCGTCGGTCCGGCACTTGCCGCCCGCCTTGCCGCTGTCGGTCGAACCGCTCCCGCCGGTCGTGGCCTTCCCGCTGGGGGCCGAGCCGGCCGGGGCGGCCTTGGTGGGCACGGCGCCGGCGGTCGGCGCGGCGGTCGGCGTGTTCGCCGCCGTTCCGCTGTCGAGGTCGTCGTTCTGGCAGGCCGTCAGAGAGAGACCGGCGGCAACGACCAGGGTGGCGAGGGTCAGCTTCTGAACGCGCATCATGTCGTCCTCAGGTTCGGGTGGTAGTGGCCGGGTTTCTGGTGAGCAGGACACCCGCGCCGGGCGGACCGTTCCGCCCAACCGGCCGCCAAGACAGTGCTGTTACACGAAGGAGCGCGTACGTCGGGCTCCTTATCCCCGCCCTACGGCCCCCAGCCCAGGCGGCACACCGGTTCTCACGGCTCCCCCGCCACCGCGGCACGGCCGTCGCCCGCTGGGACAGACCCGTGACCGAGCGGATCTTGACCCGGGACGTGTCCGCGTCAGGTCGGTGCGGCGTCAGGCGAGGGCCGGGTGGACGAGTCGGCCGTGGTGGATGAGGGACACGGACCCGATCACCGCCGGGAACGCGACGGGGCAGGGCCACCGGAAGACCTCCGGTGGCCCTGCCTCTCACAGGGTGCGCTCTGCGGGCGTCAGTTCATGAAGGTGACGTCCCAGTGGCTGCCCTCGTTGGCGTAGATGTTGCCGGAGGCGGCGGTCCACAGGTCGGCGCCGTCACCGCGGGTGCCGGTGTGGGAGAAGGTGCCGTGGATGTAGTTGGTGACGCAGCTCGACATGGCGAAGTCCAGCTTGTAGCCGGTGCCGTGGCTGTAGGTGCCGCTGGCGTGGCCGGTCTCGGTGCCACCGGTGATGTTCAGCGCGCAGCCGCTGGCGTTCTTGAAGTTGATGGCACCGGTCGCCGAGGCGCGGCGCAGACCGTCGAAGGAGGTGCAGCTGCTGTTGGTGCGGTCGGAACAGTTGCCCGAGGAGGACCAGGTGATGCCGGCCGCCGAGAACATCGACGCGGCCTGCGACTGGGTGAGGGTGTCGCCACCGCCACCGCCACCACCGGTGCTGCCGCCACCGCCGAGCAGGGCGGCCCAGGTGGCCGGGCCGACGATGCCGTCGACCGGGTTCAGGCCGGCGGACTGCTGGAAGGCGCGGACCTTGCCGTCGGTGCCGTCGCCGAAGGCGCCGTCGACCGCCAGGCCGGCGCCGTGGGCGTTCAGCTGGACCTGGAGCGCCTTGACGGCGTCGTTGTTGTCACCCTTGCGGACGGTGACGATCAACTTGGACCAGGTGTCGGAGCCGACGATGCCGTCCACCGGGTTGAGGCCGTTGGCGCTCTGGAAGTTCTTGACCTTGGTCTCCGTGCCGGAGCCGAAGTCACCGTCGACGCCGAGACCGGCGCCGTGGGCGTTCAGCAGGTACTGGACCGTGGTCACGTTGTCGCCGTGGTCACCGTTGCGGACGAGCGGCCAGCCGGCGGCCTGGGCGGCGGGGGCGACGAGCACCGCCGCGAGAAGCGCGGCGAACATCGCGGCGACGATTGCCGGGATGCGTTTCATGACGGTTCCTCACTGACTGACTGAGCGCGGAGCGCGGGAGCGCGCGGAGCGCGGGAGCGGCGGCACCGAACGGCTCGTCGGCCGCGACCGGCCACCGCTGACAGACCGTAGGAGCCACCGACGGCGTCCCGCTAGCGCGTCCCGTCCCTGGGACGGCGCGGGCCCGGGGACGGCCCCCGGGCCCGGGGCGGCCCGTCGTCCCAGGGACGCTCCGCACTACAACGGCCCGCCGCCCCGCGGCCGGTGGGCGCGGTCGGCGGCGCTGAGCACCGCCCGTACGCCTGCCGTGAGCACCGAGCCGTCGCGCCCGGCCCCCCAGACCACCCGGCCGCCGACCCGGGCCTCCAGGTAGGCGACGGCGTCGGGGCTGCCGGCGACCTTGTGTTCGGTGAAGGAGAGGATCTCGACGCCCACCGCGTCCGCGACCGCGTCCACCGGGCCGGCGCCGCCGCCCCGGCGGCCGTCCACCTCGGCCCAGTCCTCGCCGACCCGCCAGGCCCGGGCGGCGCCCGCGTCCAGGTACTCGGAGCGGAACAGCTCGTACAGCTCCTCGCCGGTCACCTCCCGCCCGCTGTCGTCCGTCGCCTCCTGGACCACCCGGGCGAACTCGATCTGGAGCCGCCGGGGCAGTTCCAGCCCGGCCCCGGTCTGCAGCAGGTAGGCGATCCCGCCCTTGCCGGACTGGCTGTTGACCCGGATCACCGCCTCGTAGTCGCGCCCGAGGTCGGCCGGGTCGATCGGCAGGTACGGGACGGACCAGGGCGTCTCCCGCTCGGGCAGCCCGAGTTCGGCGGCGGCCCGCGCGTGCCGGGCGAGGCCCTTCTTGATGGCGTCCTGGTGGGTGCCGGAGAAGGCGGTGTGGACGAGGTCCCCGGCGTAGGGGTGGCGCTCGTGCACGGGCAGCCGGTTGCAGTGCTCGACGGTGCGGCGGATCCCGTCGATGTCGGAGAGGTCGAGCATCGGGTCGACGCCCTGGGTGTGGAGGTTGAGCGCCAGGGTCACCAGGTCGACGTTGCCGGTGCGTTCGCCGTTGCCGAACAGGCAGCCCTCGACCCGCTGGGCGCCCGCCAGTACGGCCAGTTCGGCGCAGGCGACGCCGGTGCCCCGGTCGTTGTGCGGGTGGACGGAGAGGATCACGCCGTCGCGGCGGTCCAGGTGCCGGTCCAGGTACTCGATCTGGTCGGCGTAGACGTTCGGGGTGGCGATCTCCACGGTGGCCGGCAGGTTGTGGATGACGGGCCGGTCGGGGCTCGCGTCCCACAGTGCGCTCAGGCCGTTGCAGACCTCCAGCGCGTAGTCCGGCTCGGTCAGGTTGAACACCTCGGGCGAGAACTGGAACCGCAGGCCGTCCCGCCCCTCGCCGTGCCGGGCCATCCGCTCGGCCGCCTCGGTGATCAGCGCCCGCAGTTCGTCCCGGTCCTTGCCGAGGACGAGGTCGCGCCAGAGCGGGGCGGTGGCGGTGTAGAGGTGGACGACGACCCGCGGCAGGCCGCGGACCGCCTCGAAGGTGCGGTCGATGAGGTCGGCCCGGGCGGCGGTGAAGACGACGACCGTGACGTCCTCCGGCAGGGCGTCCGGGTGGTCGGCGAGCCGGCGGACGAACTCGAAGTCGGTGCGGCTGGCGGAGGGGTAGCCGACCTCGATCTCCTTGAAGCCCATGGCCAGGAAGAGGTCGAACATCCGCTGCTTGCGCGCCGGGTCCATCGGCTCGGCGAGCGCCTGGTTGCCGTCGCGCAGGTCGACCGGCACCCACAGCGGGGCCCGCTCGATCCGACGGCCGGGCCAGCGGCGCAGCAGGGCGGGGACGTGGACCCGCTCGTGGGCGGGGCGGTAGCGGTGGGAGGGCATGGCGCCGCCGCGCTGGGGGTTCCAGGCGGGGGCGTCGGCCGGGACGGGCCCGGCGGGAGCGTGCAGGGTCGGGTATCGCATGGGGTCTCTGGGTGTCCTCGACTGGTGACCGGAGACCGGCAGGACGGCGCCCCGCAGCGGGGTGCCGGTCAGGTCACGCCCCGCTGCGGCCACCAAGAAGGAGAACGCTCCACGGCTGCATGCCGGGTAGACTAACCACGATCCAAGTCCTCAGACAACCTGACAGGTGACGACGATGGCCCCGCTCCGCCCCTCCCCCCTCGCCGAACAGGCCGCCGCACTGATCGAGGAGCGGATCCGGGCCGGCGAGTGGCCGGTCGGCGGCAAGCTGCCCGGCGAGGTGGCGCTCGCCAAAGAGCTGGGCGTCGGCCGCTCGACCATCCGGGAGGCGCTGCGCACCCTCGCCGCGGCCGGGATGGTGCACGCCCGGCAGGGCTCCGGGGTGTTCGTGACGTCCGACCGCCCGACCGCCGGGGACTGGGCGACCCGACTGCGGGCCGCCGAGCTGGCGCACATCTACGAGGTGCGGACGATGGTCGAGGTGCAGGCCGCCCGGCTGGCCGCCGAGCGCCGCACGGCGGCGGACCTCACCGCCGTGGACGCCGCACTGGCCGCGCGCCGGGCCGCGGGCGGGGCGGACGACTCGGCCTTCGTGGACGCCGACATCGCGCTGCACACGGCGATCGTGGCCGCCGCCCACAACCCCGTCCTGGACGACCTGTTCGCCCAGTTCGCCCCGATCCTGCGGGAGCACCTGGTCGAACTGGTCGGCCTGCTCGGGCTGCGCGAGGGCGATCCGGACCACGGCTACGACGCGCATGCGGAGCTGGTCCGGGTGCTGCACGAGGGCGACCCGGCGGCGGCCGGGCGGGTGCTGGCGGAGGAGCTGGAATCGACGCGCGCACAACTGCTGAACCACTGAGGCGCGTCTTCCGTACGCCCCCTCCGGCGAGATCTCCGGAGGGGGCGTCACACAGTCTTCACACAGCGGCCATCCAGTGGTTCCAGGCCACCCCGACACTGTGTCAGGCATGACCGGAGCAGGCTGCTTCGAGAACGAACGGTCAACGTGCGAGTGACATTGTGTCCGCCTGGTGCACAAGCACCGCCCAGGTGGCGAACGGGCTTTCACTCCAATCACACGATATGACTAGTATCGCTTCGTCAAAAGCCCGTGCCCGGACGGCCCGCCCCTCACCGGCCGGCCGCCAGCCCCAAGGAGTCTGCTCTGCGCGCGCGTGCGAATCGGCGGCCCCCGACGCCGAAGGCCCCCCGCAGGCGTCCACGCCTGTCCCTGCGGGCGGCACTACTCGTCCTGGCCGTCGTCCCCAGCCTCGCCCTGGTCGCCCTCTGGGCGGTCACCAGCGGTGAGACCGTCTTCGACTTCCAGCGCCAGGCCGCCCAGGGCATGCTCGCCCAGAAGGCCGGCCAGCCGTCCAACATCGTCTACTACAACCTCCAGGAGGAGCGCCGGCTCAGCGCCGACGCGCTCGCCCGGCCCGGCAGCAACACCGACCAACTGCGCCACCAGCGGCAGTTGACCGATGACGCGGTCCGCCAGTTCCAGGCCCTGTCCGGCGAGACCGCCGACGACGCCCCGGACGACGTCCGCAGCGCCGTCGCCGAAGCCCGGCAGGCCATGGGCAAGCTCGCCGAGGAACGCGCCGCCGTCGACAAGGGCTCGGTCGACCAGCAGACCGTCTTCACGTACTACACCGACCTGATCGCCGTCGACCTGCGGCTGTTCACCGCGCTCAGCCACGTCGACGCGGGCGAGGTCACCTGGGTGTCCAAGACGCTGGTCAACACCTTCTGGGCCAAGGAGATGCTGGCCCGCGAGGACGCCCTGCTGGCCCGCGGCTGGACCACCGGGCGGCTCAGCACCGCCGACTACCAGCAGGTCCAGCAGCTGATCGGCGCCCAGGACCACCTGTTCACCGTCCAGGTCCTCCCGTACATCCCCGAGGGCGAGGCGGCCGGCTGGCACGACCTGATGAACAGCCCCGCCTGGCAGGCCAAGGCCGCCGTCGAGCAGCAGCTCACCCGGCCGGTCGCCGCCGACTCCAACGGCACCGTCAGACTGCCGGCCGCCCAGGACCAGTGGCGCCAGGCCGTCGACCAGCTCAACCCGCAGCTGGTCAAGAACATCGAGGCCCGCACCAGCGCCATCGTCGAGGTCGGCAAGGGGACCATCCTCAGCCTGCTCACCCGCGTGGTGCTCACCGCGGTCGTCGGCCTGATCGCCGTCGTCGCGGTCGTCATCGCCGCCTGGCGGATCAGCCGCTCGCTGCGCCGCCGGATCAAGGACCTCCAGACCCAGGCCGAGGAGATGGAGCGAACCCTGCCCGCGGTGGTCGACCGCCTCGGCCGCGGCGAGCAGGTCGACGCCGAGGCCGAGAGCCGCGCCGTCACCACCGGCGAACACGGCAACGGCACCGACGAACTCGCCCGCCTCGGCCAGGCCCTCAACCTGGCCCGCTCCGCCGCCCTGGAGGCCGCCGTCCGGCAGGCCGCCCAGCACCGGGGCTTCGAACGCCTCCTCCAGCGCATCGCCCGCCGCACCCAGCTGCTGATCGGCCGCCAGCTGCGCAAGCTCGACGAGCTGGAGCGCAAGCACGAGGACCCGGAGGTCCTGGAGGGCCTGTTCGACCTCGACCACCTCACCGCCCGCCTGCGCCGCTACGAGGAGAACCTCGTCATCATGGCCGGCGGCCAGCCGCAGCGGCGCTGGCGCAAGCCCGTACCGCTGCTGGACGTGCTGCGCTCCGCCCAGGGCGAGGTGCAGGACTACCGCCGGATCATGATCGACGTCGAGGGTCACCCGTGGCTCTCCGAGCGGGCCGTCGGGCCGGTCGCCCACGTGCTCGCCGAGCTGATGGAGAACGCCACCACCTTCTCCAAACCGCCGACCCCGGTGGAGGTCCGGGCCGCCATGGTCGGCCGCGGGCTCGCCGTCGAGATCGAGGACCGCGGCCTCGGCATGGACCCGGAACAGTACGACGCCGCCAACGAACTGATGAGCCGCCCGCCGCGCACCGACGTGCTGGCCCGGGCCGACGACATCCGGCTCGGCTTCTACGTGGTCGCCCGGCTGGCCGCGCTGACCGGACTGAAGATCGAGTTCCGGCCGTCGGCCTTCGGCGGCACCCGGGTGGTCGTGCTCGTCCCGGACGAGCTGGTCATCGACGGCGACACCGGGCTGCCGGACGCCGCGCCGGTCGAGCCCATCCCGCTGGTCCGCCGCTCGCGCCGGGCGCTGCGCTCCGCCGCCGACGAGACGCACCAGCCGGTCGGGCCGCCGATGGCGCCGGTGGACTCCTTCGGGGCGGTCGGGCCCGCCGGGGCGGCCGTACCGGCGGGGCAGGCGCTCGGGCCGGCCGGGCAGGCCGCGCACGCCCAGTGCGTGGCCGCGGTGTTCCAGGAACCGGGATTCCAGGAACCGGGATTCCAGGAACCGGCGTTCCCGGCGCAGCCGGTGCCGGCCCAGCCGTACGAGCAGCCGTACGAGCAGTCGCACCCGCAGCCGTACCCGCAGCCCTACCAGCCCGGCCCCGCCGAGCAGCCGATCCAGCACAACTCCCCCGCCGACCCGCCGCCCGGCTACGCCGCCACCCCGGCCGAGGCCCACGGCGGCGCACCCGCCGCCACCCCCGCGCCGGAGGCCCCGGCCTACCCGGACATCGCCTACGCCCGGGTCACCGAGGCCGAGGCCCCGTACGCCGACGAGCAGTACCGCCCGGCCGACCACTACCGGCTGGCCGAGCGGCGACGCGGGCGGGAGTACCCCTCCGCCGTACCGGTGAGCCCGGTCGAGGGCGGGCAGCCGCCGCTGCCGCAGCGCGTCCGGCAGGCCAGCCTGGCCGCCGAGCTGCGGGTGCCGCCGCCGACCCGCCCGCAGTGGGTCGACCCGACCGCCGGGCAGCCCGCCGGCCCGGTGGACGCCACCGCGGCCGCCGACCCCGTCCAGCGGCCGGTCCGGCGCTCCGGCGCCGCCATCGGTGCCTTCCAGCGCCAGTCCCGTGCCGCCCGCGCCCAGGACAGCGGCGAGCACCCGCTGCCCCCGGCCGCCACCCCGCCGGCTCCCCCCGCACTGCCCGCCGGTCCCCCCGCCTCCGCGTCCGCGCCCTCCCCCTGGGCCCTGCCGGCCGCGGAACCCCGAACCACACGAACGGATGACCAGTCATGAACCGCACGATCGCCACCCACCAGGATCTGGACTGGCTGCTGGACGGACTCGTCGACTCGGTGCCCGGGACCCGCAACGCCGTCCTGCTCTCCGACGACGGCCTCGTGGTCAGTCACTCCCGCACCATCGAGCGGGCCGACGCCGAGCGCCTCGCCGCCGTGGCCACCGGTCAGCAGTCGCTCGCCCGGGGCGTCGGCCAGCTCTTCGACGGCGGGCCGGTCCACCAGGTCATCGTCGAGCTCGCCGAGTGCTGGCTGTTCGTCATCGCCGCCGCCCAGGGCACCCACCTGGCCGTGGTCGCCTCCCAGGAGGTGGACGCCGAGGTGATGTCCGTCGCGATGCACACCCTCGTCCAGCAGGTCGGCCAGAAGCTCACCACCCCGGCCCGCGCCGAGGGCGCCCCCGCGTCCTTCGACGCCTTCGCCACCCGGAGCCGGAGCTGACCGGGGTGGGCCCGTACCGCGACGAGGGCGACGACGCCTGGGCGCGCGGCCGGGTGCCGCACTGGAGCGAACTGGAGGAACCCGACGCCGAGGACGAGACCGGCGTCATGGTCCGCCCGTACACCATCACCCGCGGCCGGACCGCGCCCGAGCGCGACGACCTCACCCTCATCACCGTGCTCACCACGGCCGAGGACGAGGCCGACGCGGCCCTGGCGCGGGGCAGTCGCGCCGGTGCCCGCGGCCTCCAGCCCGAGCACCGGCTGATCCTCGACCGCTGCCGCCGCCCGGCGGCCGTCGCCGAGGTCGCGGCCGGCCTGGACCTCCCGGTCTCGGTCACCAAGATCCTGCTGGGCGACCTCGTCGCCCAGGGCCTGCTGAAGGCCCGGGCCCCGCTCTCGGTGGCCCGCGCCGCCGGGGACGTGGACCTCGGCCTGCTCACGGCCGTACGTGAAGGACTCCGGAGGCTCTAAGCCATGGCAACACCCCACTCCGCCACCCCCGTTGCCGCCCCCGCCGCGGTCAAGATCCTCATCGCCGGCGGCTTCGGCGTCGGCAAGACCACCCTGGTCGGCTCGGTCAGCGAGGTCACCCCGCTGCGCACCGAGGAGTACCTGACCACGGCCAGCGTCGGCGTCGACGACCTGGCCGGCGTCGACCAGAAGGACACCACCACCGTCGCCCTGGACTTCGGCCGGATCACCGTCAGCCCCGAGCTGGTGGTCTACCTGTTCGGCACCCCCGGGCAGGAACGTTTCTGGTTCATGTGGAACGACCTGGTCAACGGCGCCCTCGGCGGGATCGTCATCGCCGACACCCGGCGGCTGGACACCAGCTTCGCCTCGATCGACTTCTTCGAGAGCCGGGGCATCCCGTTCGTCGTCGCGATCAACTGCTTCCACAGCCACAACACCCGCACCCCGGACGAGATCCGGGCCGCCCTCGACCTCGACCCGCAGGTCCCGATGCTGATCGGCGACGTCCGCGAGCGCGGCTTCGGCCGCGACCTGCTGCTCGCCCTGGTCGACCACCTGATGGACCTCGCCGCCGCCCCCGTCGGCTGAACCTCCCCCGGAGCGCCCTACATGACCACCCCCCTTCGCGTCCTCGTCCACGGCGGCGGCATCGGCGGCCTCACCCTCGCCACCGCCCTCGCCCGGCGCGGCCACCAGGTCGAGGTCGCCGAACTGCGCGACCGGCTGGAGGCCCTCGGCGTCGGCATCATCCAGCCGTCCAACGCCCTCCACGTGATGCGCGAGATCGGCGTGCTCGACGAGTGCCTCGCCGCCGGCTTCGAATGGGAGGTGCTGACCATCTGCGACCCGGCCGGCACCACCGTCGCCCGGATCCCCCAGCCCCGGATGGGCGACGCCCCCTCCAACAACGGCATACCCCGCCCCGCCCTGGCCCGGGTGCTGGCCGACGCCGCCACCTCGGCCGGTGCCGTGCTGCGCTTCGGCACCACCATCGCCTCGGTGAAGGACGACGGCACCGGGGTCGACGTCACCCTCGGCGACGGCCACCACGGCCGCTACGACCTGGTCGTCGGCTTCGACGGCATCGGCTCCCCGCTGCGCCGGCACCTGTACGGCGACACGTACGCCCCCGAGTACACCGGCTTCGCCAACTGGCGCGTCACCCTGCCGCGTTCGCCCGAGGTCCAGGGCGTGGTGATGTCGGCCGGCAACCTCAGGGCCAAGGCGCTGCTCACCCCGATCAGCGCGGAACTCATGTACCTGGGCTCGGTGTTCGCCGAGGCCGAGGACTTCCGCCCGGACCCGTCCACCGCCCACGAGCAGCTGCGGGAACGCCTGGCCGGCTTCGGCGGCCCCATCGCCGAGGCCCTCGCCCAGGTCACCGACCCGGCCGCGGTGGTCTACTCCCGGATCTCCCAGGTCACCGTCGAGGAGCCCTGGCACGTCGGCCGCATCGTCCTGGCCGGCGACGCCGCCCACGCCTCCACCCCCCACCTCGCCCAGGGCGCCGCGATGGCCGTCGAGGACGCGCTCGTCCTGGCCGAGAGTCTGGACGCCGCCGAGGACGTCCCGGCCGCACTCACCGCCTGGGAGGCCCGCCGCCGCCCGCGCGCCATGTGGGTGCAGTCGCTGTCCCGCGCCGTCCTCAAGCAGGAGACCGGCACGCCCACCACGGCGGAGGAGGACGAGCTGCTGAAGATCGGCGTCCCGGGCGCCGCCCACGTGCTCGTCCAGCCGTACTGAGGGCGGTTTTCACGCCAACGGTCCCGCGCGGGTTGCACCCGCGCGGGACCGCGTTGCAGGCTGGCGAGCACCTGATCGCCTGCCGCAGGAGGTACGGTGCCGTCCCTGTTCCGCATGCTCGCCCTGCACGAGGCCGTGGAGCGCGAGCGGCTGACGCCGGGCGGACGGCTGTTCGTCTCGGACTACAACGGCGGACACCCGTTCGTGGCCGACTACCTGGGCCCGCTCGCCGACACCCCGCCGTTCCGGCTCGGGGACGTCACCCGCTACTCGGCGATCGACGAGGACCGCGCACTGCGCTCCAAGATCGCGCGAATGCACGGCAGTTGGGACGAGGTGGAGTACGGACCAGGCCAGGTGATCCCGACCGGCGGGTCCAGCAGCGCGCTCGCGACCTTCTGCACCTGGCTGCACCTGAACGGGACCCGGCGGGTGCACTACCTGCCGCCCGTCTACTACAAGTTCGCCTACTTCTTCCGGAAGTTCGGCATCGAGCCGGTGCGGGTGAGCGAGCAGCACGCCCACGAGCACGGCTTCGCGCCGGAGTTGCCCCAGGAGCGGACGGTGCTGCTGCTCACCGACCCGCTCTGGTACGCCGGGCAGCCCGTCCCCGCGGAGGTGCTGAAGCGGATCGGGCAGTGGCAACGGGCCACCGGGTCGCTGGTGTTCGTGGACGGCACCTTCCAGTACCTGCGCTGGGACGGCTCACGGCGGGAGAAGAGCGCCACACTGCCCGCCGAGCTCACCCTGCGGCTGGTCTGCCCCACCAAGTACCTGTCGATCCACGGCTACCGCTGCGCCCACCTGCTCGTGCCCGAGGGCCTGCGGGACTCGCTGGCCGAACTGCACATCAACCTGCACGGGGACGTCACGGTCGCCGACCGCCTGTTCGCCCACCGGGCGGCCGATCTGATGCTGGACGGCGAGGGCAACCGGCGGCTGGTCGACCACATCCGGGCCAACCACCGGCGCCTGCTGGAAGGCGGCGCGCTGCGGGCCGGCACGCCGATGGAGACCGGCTACTTCCTGTTCGCCCACCCGGCCGCGCCCGCCGAGCGGTTGCTCGCCCTCGACCAGCGGCACTTCGAACTCACCGGGCACGACGGCTTCGTGAGGATCAACCTGCTCAACGAACCCGCGCTGGAGGGACTTCGGGCGCTCGCGAGGTGATCTCGGCCCGCCGGATCCAGACCGCCGCCGAGATGCGGGCCAGCAACCGGGCCGCCGGATCGGTGCGGTCGGTGCCGTCGGCGAGCGGGCCGGTGTAGCAGACGGCGATCAGGTACGGCGGGCAGTCGTACGGGTGGACCAGCCCGACGGAGTGCCGGACGCCGGGGAACCAGCCGTTCTTGAACGCGATCCGGGTGCTCGGCGGGAGACCGGCCGCGAGGTCCACCCGGAAGTCGTTGCGTTCGAGGAGGGCCAGCAGCTCCGGTTCGCCGGCCAGGGAACGGAGGAGGCGTACGAGGTCGCGGGCGCTCACCCGGTTGTGCACGCCCGCGTCGCGCGCCGCGTAGTCCTCGATCCCGCGAGGCGTGGCGCTGCGGGTGGCGCCCGCCCGGCGCCACACCTCGGCGACGGCCCGCTGATCGGTTCGGGCCAGGCAGAGGTTGGTGGCGAGGTTCGAGGAATGGGTGATCATCCGCTCGGCGAGCAGGCGCAGCGGCACGTGGGTGCCCAGCAGCTCCCAGGGCAGCGGATCGCTGTCCCAGTCGGGATCGTTGCCGAAATCGCCACCCACGACGGACTCGAACCGGTTCACCACCGGCACCTCGGCGTCCAGGTTCGTCCCACCGCGCACCAGCGCGGCGAGCACGGCCACCTTCATCGTGCTCGCGGCATCGTGCAGTTCGTCCGGCGCGCGCAGGAACACCGGCTCGGCATCGCCCTCCCAGGGGGCCACCACCACAGACAGCATGGCGGAAGGGTAGGGCATCCAGCGCGGGTGACGGTGAAACACCGAGGAGTGGGAAGTCGGCCGCACCGACTTCCCACTCCTCACCCGTGCGCGGCTCCCCCGTCCGCGGCCCCCACCGGCCACGGCACTCCTGTCCGCGCTCGGCTCAGGCTCCGCTGCGGCGGCGACGGCGCCGCTCGTGGAGCAGGACCAGGACACCGCCGGCCAGGAGCAGCCCCGCGCCGGCGCCGGCGGCGATCCGGACGCCGCCCCCGGCCCCGGTGGCGGCCAGCGCACCCCCGGTGCCACCGGAGGGCTCGGCACCCGGGTTCGGTACGGCCGACGGGCTCGATGTGTCACCCGGGGTCGCGGTCGGCTTCGGGTTCGGGTCCGGGTTCGGGTTCGGGTTCGGGTTCGCCGAGCCGCTCGGGGAGGCGGAGCCCCCCGGGGTGGTCGGCTCACCCGTTGCGGTCGGCCCACCCGTTGCGGTCGGCGAGGTCGACGGGCTCGGCTGCGCGGTCGGACTCGCCGTTCCGGTCGGGGTGGCGGTGGGCGACGGAGAGGCTCCACCGGCCGTCCAACTCGCCTTCGCGGTCGCGGTGGTGGCGAGACTGGCGTCAGCGCTCGCCAGGAGGAGCGCCTGGCTGTCCCGGCTGACCATCGCCCGGCCCGCCGACGCCGGGACCGAGGCCGTCGCCGTGACGGTCGCACTGCCCGCCGGCGACCCGGCCGGGGCCTTCACGAAGAGCGCGTCACCGTTCTTCGTGGGCCGGGTCAGCTTGCCGCTGCCGTCGGAGAGGACCTTCCCCTCCCCGTCGGTCAGCACCACGCCCGCCGCGGCCGCCGCGGGGTCGAGCGACGCGCCCACCGGCTCACCCGTGGAGGTGATCCCGATCGGGCCGAGCACCGACCCGGCCTCCCCGGTCACCGCGCCGGGAGCGAGGGAGAGCGAAGCACCCGGCTCGGGCTCGTCGACCGCGTGCGCCGCGAGGTAGTCGGCGACCTTGGCGCCGACCGAGTCGAACGGGACCCCCGTGACATGGTTGGTGATGCGCCAGATGGCGGCCTGGGTCGCGCCGGCCGCACGCTCCTTGGAGAGCTTGCCGCCGACCAGTTCGCCGAGCTCGCCCTCGGTGACCGCCGGGTACCCGTGCTGCAGGATCCAGGAGACCTTCCCCGCATCGGGGTTGCCCTTCAGCGTGGGCACGTCGGACCGGCCGGCCTCGTGGTAGGCCGAGCCCGGCACCACAGCGGCCCCGCTGTCGAGGCAGTACACGAACAGGACGCCGCCGTCAGCGGTCGTGGCCTTGATCAGGCCGCCGATGGCGCCGTCGTCCTTCTTGTCGCTGAACCGGATGTAGTCGCCCAGCCCGATGATTTCCGCCGCCGTGATGACGGTCCCCCCGTCACCACCGGTACCACCGGCGCCGCCGTCCGCGGCGGCGGCCACCGACGGCGCGAGCCCGCCGCCCGTCAGAACCCCGGTCGCCAGCACGGCGGTTGCCGTGCGCCTTGCACATTTCCACTTCACTGCCGGCTCTTTCTCCTGTGTGAGCTCCAGGACCTTTGGCCCCGGTTTCGAACGGATCGATGGCTTTGTCCGTCCACCCTTCGCAGCGCGAACCGCCATCGGTAGGGGCGGTCGACCTATCAGCTCATAGGTCTGACCTATGGGCCGTCGGGGTCAGCCCCGGAGAGCCGGGTCCACCCCCGAGGCCGCGCGCCGCCGGAACCCCCTCCCGCCCCGGCGACCCGCCCCCGGACCCGCCCCGGCCCCGGGCAACTGCACCGAGTGGCAGCGACCTTGTCGCTGCGGACACGAACAAACCTACTGGCGCCCGGGCCGGCCCGGACCCCGTTCCCGGCGCCACTGCCTGCACCTGCCGGGCGCAACTTCCTGCAGCCACGGGACGTTGGTCCCGCCCGGTCGGGGCGGAGGACCCCTGGGGAGCCCCCGGCAGCCGTTGCACGATCTCTGTCGAGCGGCGACCCGACCCGGGCCGTCGCTTTCACTTCGACGTCTCCCGGGGGCCGCATGGAAGGCAACGCATTGGCGGTACTGGGCGTGGACAAGCTGGAGGAGTCGGTCTACCGGCTGGTCCTGCGCTCACCCGGCATCGGGCTCCCGGCGATCTCGCTCGGCTGCGGACTCGACCAGGACAGCGCCGGGGCCGCCGTCGCCCGGCTTCTGGAGCTGGGCCTGCTGACCGCCCCGGACGGCCGGTCCGCGTTCACCGGCGTCGATCCACGGGCAGCCGTCGAAGGGCTGGCCCGCCGCCGGCTCGACGGGCTCCAGGAGGAGATCCGGCAGGTCGTCTCCACGCGCCACCTGGTGGACCGCCTGCTGGAGGACCAGCGCACCGGGCAGCGAGCGCCGGCCCGCGACCTCCAACAGGTCGAAGGGATCGACCAAGTGGTGGCGTGTGTGGACGAGTTGTCGTTCTTCGCCCGCGAGGAGCGGCTGACCACCCACCCGGGGCCGATCATCGCCGCCGCCCTCGACTCGGTCCGCAGCTCCGACCTGAAGTACCTGCGGCGCGGACTGCGGATGCGGACCATCCTGCACCGCAGCGCACTCGACCGCCGGCGGATCAACCGCTTCGCCGCCGAACTCGCCGAGCAGGGCGCCCAGGTGCGCGGCACGGCCGACCCACTGGAACGCATGGTGATCTTCGACCGAAGAACCGCCCTGGTGGCCACCCACCCCCACGACATCACCAGGGGCGCCCTGATCATCCGCCACCCCGGACTGCTGTCGCACCTGTTGTCCCTGTTCGAGCACCACTGGGAGCGGTCCTGCGGCGTCGGCGAGGAACCGCCGAACGAGATCGAACGGGCGGTTCTGCGGACCATGGCCCGCGTCGACAAGGACGAGGCCGGCGCCCGAGCCCTGGACATGTCGCTGCGCACCTACCGCGGCCACGTCGCGGCCCTGATGCGCCGGCTCGACGTACCGAACCGCTTCCAGGCCGCCCTGGCGGCCCGCGACCGGAACTGGATCTGACCGGGCCGGGTCGGGCCGGGCCGGGCCGGTCAGCCGGAGGCCCCGTCCCCCTCGCCGGAGGCCCGGCCCGGCTCGCCGGAAGCCGTTCGCCGCTGCCACCGGTCCATCGCCTGCCGGAGGGCCTCGCCCATGATCAGGAGGAACTCCGCGGAGGCCCCGAAGCGGGCGCCCGCCGGAGTCGCGGCGCCGAGGACCGCCGCGCCGCGCCGCGAGGCCGTGATCAGGGCGTCGTTCATCCGCAGCGCGGCGAGGGTGGAGCGCCGCCAGATGTCGTCGTCCATGACGTAGCGCTCGCGGCGTTCACCGGGCGTCCGCTCGCGCCGGACCATGCCCTGCTGTTCGAGGAAACCCACGGCGGAGGAGACCGACGCCGGGCTGACCCGCAGCCGCCGGACCAGGTCGGCGGCGGTGACGGCACCGGAATCGGTGACGTACAGGCAGACCAGCACCCTGGCGGCCATCCTGGGCAGCCCCTGCTGTTCGAGCAGGAGCGTGAAGAACTCCGTGAACTCCTGCACCTCCCCGGGGTCCCGCCCGTCGCCGTCGCCGTCGCCGCCGTCGCCGCCGTCGCCGCCCCCGGGAACGGTCGACGCCGGGAGCCGGTCCCGCTTCCGGCGCCGCGCACGGTGCCGGGCGGCCTCCTCGGCCCGGTCCGCCCGGTACCCCTCGGACCCGCCGTTGCGGGTGACCTCCCGCATGACGGTCGACGCGGGCCGCCCGAGCCGTCGGCCGATCCCGGCGAAACCGAGCCCCTCCGCCAGCCCTTCCGCGATCAGCCGACGGTCCTCGCCGGTGAGCCTGCCTCCGGGCATCGCCTCGGCCCCTCCCCTTCCGATCCGATCCGATCCGATCCGCGCACTCCACGACCGGCAGTATGCATTCACCTCCAGCCCATTGCAATGCACTGCCCGCGCCGACCATTGCATTCAGCACCACAGTCATTGCAATGCATAGCCAATTTCCCAGCAGAAAACAGGATTTGGGCCACTCCATCAACGTTGACGATTCACTGAACGCAATGTAGCTTCGAGAGCGTTCAGAGATTCCCGAACACTCACTCAGGGGGAGATCCAGGATGGCAACCAACAACGGCCGCTTCACCGAGGCAGGCCTGCGCAAGGTGCGCGACGTGCTGGCGCGGCACGTGGACTCCGGTCGAATCCCGGGGGTCGTCGCCCTGGTCAGCCGCGGCGACGAGACCCACGTCGAAGCGGTCGGGACGATGAGCCACGACGGCGGTGCGCCGATGCGCCGGGACACGGTCTTCCGGATGGCCTCGACGTCCAAGCCGGTCTCGGTGGCGGCCGCGATGGTCCTGCTGGACGAGTGCGGGCTACGGCTGGACGACCCGGTGGAGCAGTGGCTGCCGGAGCTCGCCGACCGGCGGGTGCTGAAGCGGATCGACGGCCCGTTGGACGACACCGTGCCGGCCAAGCGGCCGATCACCGTACGAGACGTACTGACCAGCACCTTCGGGCTCGGCATGGATCTGACCTCGCTGGGCACCCCGATCATGAACGCGGTCTTCGAGCAGGGGCTCACCCCCGACCTGCCGACGCCGATGCCCGAACCGGACGAGTGGCTCCGCCGCCTCGGCACCCTTCCACTGATGCACCAGCCCGGCGAACAGTGGCAGTACCACATCGCCAGCGACCTCCTCGGCGTGCTCGTCGCACGGGTCACGGGGCAGCCGTTCGAGTCCTTCCTGCGCGAGCGGATCTTCGACCCGCTGGGCATGGCGGACACCGGCTTCCACGTGCCCGCCGACAAGATCGACCGGCTGCCGCCCCTCTACGCCCCCGACCCGCAGACCGGCGCGTTCACCGTGTGGGACGAACCCGCGACCGGGCGCTGGAGCAAGCCCCCGGCGTTCCCCGGTGGCGGTGGCGGGCTGGCCTCCACCGTCGACGACTACCACGCCTACTTCCGGATGCTGCTGAACCACGGCACCCACGCGGGCGAGCGGATCCTGTCCCGGCCCGCCGTCCGGCTGATGACCACCAACCGCATGACGCCCGAGCAGACCGCCGCCCGCCGCGCCCTGGCCGGCGACAACGTCCACCTCTCCTACGGCCAGGGCCAGCACGGCGGGTGGGGCTTCGGCATGGCGGTCCGCACCTACCGCGGCGACTACGCCCCCATCGGCCAGTTCGGCTGGGACGGCGGCAGCGGCACCTCGACCTACGCCGATCCGCAGCACGGCCTGGTCGGCCTCCTGCTCACCCAGACCGGGATGTCCGTGCCGAACTCGGCGCGGCTGATCCACGACTTCTGGACCACGCTCTACCAGGCGATCGAGGACTGACCCACCGTCCCACCCCGGCCCACCCTCACGAAGGGCCAAGGGCGTTCGCCAGTAGGTCATCGGATTCGTGGGCTTCGAGGACCTACTGGCGAACGCCCTAAAGGAGTTGACCCCACCCGGGTTGGAAGGCGTCCACCAGGTAGCCGCCGCCGGACTGGCGCCGGAGCACCAGCTCCCCGTCGTACGGGCCGTCGCCGGACCAGGACCATCCGTCGTCCGCGTGGCAGCTGACCTCGACACTGGCGTGCACCTTCACGACCTCCTGCCGCAGCGCGTCAGGACCGGCGTGCGGATCGGTCGGAGTGACCAGGACGCCGGTCACCTCCGACCTCGCCTGGTGCCGGATCGCCTCCGCAGGCCAAGCCGTGCGGCCGGCTCCCGGCAGGCCTCCGGTCGTGGCTGTCGAGGCGGCGAAGGCCGGCGTCAGGTACTTCCGCAGCCTCGGCAGCACAGCCGGTGCGGCGGCGTCCCGCTTGACGTCGAGACTGTTGGCCGCGACCGCCCAGGCGAGGGCGACGGACTCCGCGTCGTCGGGGGCCAGGGCCGGCGGCGCCGGCTGGGTGCCCGGCCGGGTCGCGGGAGCGGCCGTCGGATCCGGCGCCGGGTCGGTGGGCGCACCGGGCACCGTGGTGCCCGGAACGATGCTGTGGTCGTCGTTCTGGCACGGATTGCAGCGGGTCGGGCCGTCGGTGCGCCGCCGGTAGTCGGTCGCCCAACTGTGGCCGGCGCTGCGCAGGTCGACGCCGTAATCGTCACGGGATCCGGTGACCCGGAACGGCCGGTCACCATCCTTCAGCGTCCACGTCCGGCGCTTGCCGTCCACCGTACCCTCGACAGCGAGGACGTAGTCGTAGGTCTTGCGGGCCGAGATGACGGACAGGTTGATCAACTCGGGCTTCTGGTCCTCCAGATAGAGGTACTTGCCGCTGAAGAACGGCGCGTAGGACAGGCTTCCGTCGTTCGACCCGATCAAGGCCTCGCGACCCGGGGAATCCAGGTCGACGCCGAGGTCCACCTTGCTCCCGACTCCTTCATGGTGGCAGTGGGCGGTCGTACCGGTCAGCGGATCCGGAGCGGTCGCGACGACCACGGCCCGCAGCGATTCGATGGCGACGACGTGCCCCTTGCCGCCGGTCGCTTCGACCACCAGTCGGGAGGTGCCCACGTCGACGCCGCCCCGCCCGTGCAGCCACGCCCGGGCGGGCACGCAGTCGGTGACCGAGACCGGGAAGTCGGTCGGCGAGAGTGTGCCGGGCACGATCGTCGGGATGTCGACGGCCGGGTCGCCCAGTTCGTAGCGTGCGCTGAGCTGCGGCCCGGTGTCCCCGCCGGCCCTCAGCACCAGGTACGTCGCCCCGGCCGTGACCAGGGCCATCACCACCGTCAGCACCACCAGTGGCCCTTTGACGATCACCTGAACGACCCTGTTCGCCTGGATCAGGCTGCGGATCGTCGAATTGCTGACCTCGTTGTGGCTGATCTCGTTGTGAGTGTCGCCCTTCCCGCCCATCCCCACCCCGTCAGGCTGCCCGCGGGCACCAGCATGCAAGCCGGAGGCGGGCAAAGGGAAGACCCCGGCCGAGCGGATCGGCCGGGGTCTTCCTGGTGGGGGTCAGCTCTTGGTGGGCTTCGGGGCGGCGGGAAGGGTGGCCGAGCCGGTGAGGAGCGGCCATTCCTTGTGGAAGGGCGGGAGGGGGAGCTTGCCCTCGATGATCGGGGTGCCGAAGACCTTCAGGTGGGCGGTCAGTGCGCCGTTCAGGTCGACGCCGCCGACCAGGGCCCAACTTCCGTGGAGCTGCGGCGTGTTGCCGGGGAGGTCAACGGCGAGGGAGCCGTCGGCCTTGGCGCTCAGGTAGGGGGCGACGGTGGCCTCGACGCCGACGGTGTCGTACAGGCCGACGCTGGCCTCGACGCCGAGGGCGGCCCGCACCGAGGCCTTGCCGTCGAGGCGGACGTGCACCGGGGAGACCTTGGTGTCCGCGCTGGTGGTCGGGGTCCAGCCCTTGCCGCCGGTGTAGTCGGCGCGCACGGCCCAGGTGCCGGTGGCGTCCTGCTCGGTCTCCAGGTGGACCTGGCCGTCGGCGCTGACCTCCAGGTAGCAGGTGAGGCCGAGGTTGACCACCACGGGCAGGCCCGCGACCGTCAGCACCGGGCTGGCCTGCAGCTTGGCGAAGGGGACGCGGATCGGGGCCGCGCCGGTGTTGCGGGCGACGTCGCCGGTGACCTTCCAGTGCGCCTGGGCGCCCAGGTCGAAGCCGACGGAGGCGGTGCGCGGGCTGCCGGCCTGGGCGCCGTGGTAGGCGAAGTGGACGGCCGGGTGCAGCTGCAGGGAGCCGGAGGCGTCCAGGCTCGCGCCCTGGGGCAGCGGGACCGGGGCCTTGACGTCGACCTCCAGGGTGCCGGAGGCGTCGGCCTTCACGCCGTTGCCGTCGATGCCGGCGGTGGCCTTGAGGTCCTTGACCAGCGGGGTCACCTTGATGCCGTGCACGTCGATCGGCACCTGGCCGTCCGCCTCGGTGCCGCCGAGGAGTTCGGAGAGGGTGGCCGGGCGGGTGGTCAGGTTGACCGAGCTGCCCGCGCCCGGGTTGACGCCGGTGACGGCGACCAGCGCGCCCTGCGGTGCTGCGGCGGTGGGCGGGCTGGCGATCAGCTGGCCGGGCTGGACGGCGGCGGCGGTCGTGCCCGCGCCCGCGCCCGTGGCGCTCGCGCTCGGGACGGCGCTCGGAACAGTGGTCGGCGCGGCGCTCGGGACGCCGGTCGGAGAGGCGCTCGGGGCCGCCGTCGGCGCGGCATCCGGGCCCGAGGCCGTCAGGACGGCCGTGCCCTTCCCCGGGTCGTACGCGGTGAGTTGGAGCGCCTTGGTCGCGGCCGTGACCGCGCCGCCGTCCTTGCCGGGGCTGCCGATGGCGGCCTGCTGGTCGTCGGCCGGGGCGACCGTGACGTTGCCGCTGTTGCCGCCGCCCGGGGTCGGACGGCCGGAGGCGGGGGTGCCGGCCCGGGCGCGCGGGGCGCCGGAGGCGGGCGCGCCGCCCGCCGGGCTGCCCCCGGCGGTAGTCGCGCCGGTGTCGGCGGTGCTGGTGGCGGCGGCCGGTTCGACGGCGGCCTGCGGAGCGGTGCTGCCGGAGCCGGTGGGCCCGCACGCGGCCGTTCCGGCGAGGATGAGGGTGAGCAGGGCTGCGGGCGCGGCCCTGCCTATCGAGGGTTTGAACACGCGGCGTCATGTTACTGACGAGGAATAAGTTTGTCGAAGACAGCTCACTCCGAGCGAAAGGCCCAGGTCAGCATAGCCGTGCCACGGACAGCCGGTCGCCCGGCAGCGGGTCCGTCGTCACCGCCGCCGAGAGCTCGCCGAGGTAGCGGGAGCGCTCCATCGACACCGCGCCGAGGCTGCGCACGTACGGCCCGTCCCACTGGGCGTCGAGCAGCCGCCCGCCCGCGGTGCCGAACCGGGCCCCGAGGTCGGCGACGGCGACCCGGGCGGCGTCCGGCCGCCGGTGGAACATCGAGTCCAGGCTCAGCACCGGCCCGACGGCCACCCCGAAGACCCCGCCGATCAGCTCCCCGTCCTCCCACACCTCGACACTGTGGGCCGCTCCCCGCGCATTCAGCTCGACCAGTGCTTCCCTCAACTCTTCGGTGAGCCAAGCTGGTTGGCGCCCATCGGCACAGGCCGTGAGGACCTCGCCGAAGGCCTGGTCCGCGGTCGTCCACCACTCGACCGCACCCCGCAGCCGCCGGGCGAGCCGACGGGGCAGCCGGACCGCGCCGGGCCGCAGCACCGGGCGCGGGTCCGGCGACCACCAGGCCAGCGCGTACGGGTCCGCCCCGCCCGGCAGCAGGGCCACCTCCCCCGCCTCCGCCGCATCCCCGTACAGCGCCTCGTTGTAGGCACCCGCGTACTCGTCGGCCGCGGGCAGCGGGAACAGCCCGCGCCGGTAGGCCGCCAGCAGCTCCTCCGGTCCGAGCGTTCCGCCGAAGGCCACCGGGCCGCCGGCGGGGGCGAGTCGGAGGTCCAGCGCGTCGAAGACCGTCGCGGTCACGGTCGCAGGAACCCTTCGTCGGCCAGCCGGGCCAGGTAGTGGTCCAGCAGGGCGCCGTCCACGGCGGGCAGTTCGACCCCGCTGCCGTCCAGCGCCGCCTCCGCGTTGAGCCGGTCGAAACGCGGGAACACCGACTGGAAGTACAGCTCGCTGATGGACAGTTCGGATCCGGGCGCCCGGTCGACGAACAGTGGGACGAACGGCGTGATCGGGTGGTTCGGGTGCCCGGCGGCGAACCGGACCAGCCGCCGCACCCAGTCCTGGTACGGGAGTCGGTCGATCCGGTGGCCGCGCGCCCGGAGCCGGTCGGCCAGCTCGGGGAGCCCGGCCGGATCCGGCGAGGTGAGGTGGTAGACCTCGCCGTCGGCGGGTGCGTGCGCGGCGATGTGGGCGACCGCGCGGGCGAACCGGTCGGCGGGAACGAAGTCCAGCGGCAGCTGGGCGTCCGGGTAACTGCCGCTGTCCGCCACGTACTTGATCAGTGCGCAGAGTTCGGTCCCGGTGTTCATCACCCCGGCCGCGAGGTCCCCGGTGACGTCGTTGGTGCGCAGCACGGTCACCGGCAGCCCACCCGCCGCCGCGTTGTGCAGCAGCTGCTCGGCGACCCACTTGCTCTCCACGTAGCCGACGCCGAGCCGCTCGGGGTGGGCGAGCGGGGTGCGTTCGGTGACCTCCCGGACACCGGCCGCGCCGAACCCGGCCAGCACGGCGAGGGTGGAAAGGTAGTGCACGGGCACGCCCCGGCTGTGCCCGGCGAGCCGGATCAGCTCCCGGGTGCCGCCGACGTTGGGCGCGCGCAACTGGTGGTACGGGTAGAGGAAGTTGACCAGCCCGCCGAGGTGGTAGACCGCGTCCAGGTGCCCGGCCAGCCAGTCGAAGCGGCGCTCCGCCAGCCCGAGCCGCTCGGCGGCGAGGTCCCCGACCAGCGGCACCACCCGGTGGTCCGCCAAGTCGTGCCGCAGGAAACGCTGTTGGGTGGCGCGTAGCCGTTCCAGCGCGTGTTCCTCGTCCGGCGCGCGGACCAGGCAGTGGATCCGCGCCCGGGTGGTGGCGAGCAGCACGTGCAGCAGGTGGGCGCCGCAGAAGCCGGTGGCGCCGGTGAGCAGGATCTCGGCGGGCTCGGCCCGGGACGGCGCCGGGCTCCAGGACTGGCCGACGGGTTCGGTGAGTCGGGCCTCGGCGTACCAGTCGACGGCGGCCTCCCCCGGGGCGGCGCCGGCCCGGGCGGCCTGCAGGGCGGCGGTGAAGTCGCGCAGGACGGGCGAGCGCAGCAGCGCCCGGGTGAGGGTGCGGACGTGGCCGACGTCCAGGCCGAACATCATTCGGGCCCGGGCGAGCATCTCCATGGCGAGCAGCGAGGTGCCGCCGAGGGCGAAGAAGTCGTCCTCGGGACCGACGAGTTCGGCGCCGAGCAGCTCCGCCCAGAGGTGGCCGACGGCGGCCTCCACGGCGCTCGGTCCGGCAGTGGCGGGAGCGGCGGCCGGGGCGGCGGCAGCAACGGCGGCCGGGGCAGAGGCCGGGCCCGCCGTCCGGACCGGGGCGTGCGGCAGCGAGCGCCGGTCGATCTTCCCCGCCGCCGTGAGCGGCATGGCCTCCAGGGGCACGAACTCCGCCGGGACGAGGTACTCCGGAAGCCGCTCCGCGAGGAACCCCCGCAGCCCCTCGGGGGGCACCGCCCGGTCGCCGAGCGTGTAGTACGCGGTGAGCACCCGGCTGCCGTCCGGCGCGCTGCCGTCGGCCGCGACCCGGGCCTGCCGCACCGCCGGGTGGGCGGCCAGCACCGCCTCCACTTCGGCCGGGTCGACCCGGTGCCCGCGCACCTTCACCTGGTCGTCGAGGCGCCCGAGGATCTCCAACTGCCCGTCCGTCCGCCAGCGCCCGGCGTCCCCGGTGCGGTACATCCGCTCGCCGGGCAGCGACGCGTACGGATCGGGCCGGAACGATTCGGCGGTGAGCCCGGCCTGCCGCCAGTAACCGCGGGCGAGGCCGGGCCCGCCGAGGTGGATCTCGCCCCGCTCGCCGGGCCGCACCGGTCGCAGCCGCTCGTCCAGCACGTGCACCCGCACCCCCGGCAGCGGCCGCCCGATCGGCACCGGCGCGGTCGGGGAGTCCAGCAGCTCCGGGGTGACCTCGCCGTGCAGGGAGGTGACGGCGGCCTCGGTCACCCCGTACGCGTTGAGCAGCCGCACGCCCGGCAGCCGGTCCGCGCAGGCCCGGCAGTCGTCGGCGTGCACCACGTCCCCGCCGACCACCACCAGCCGCAGCCCGTCCGGGGCCGGGCCGCCGGGCGGCAGCAGGTCCAGCACGTGGTGCCAGTAGGCGGGCGTGAAGTCGGCGACGGCCAGGCCGAGCCGGGGCAGCCGGTGGACCAACTCGGTGGGCGCCCAGGTGTCGCGGCCGCCGAGCACCACCGTCGCCCCGGCGAGCAGCGCCGAGAACACCTGCTCCAGCGCGGTGTCGGCACCGAGCGCGGCCAGCTGGAGCACCCGCTCGCCGGGAGCGAGGCGGTAGGCGTGGATGACCCGGTCGAGGGTGAACACCAGCGAACGGTGCGTGACCGGGACGCCCTTGGGGCGGCCGGTGGTGCCGGAGGTGTAGATCAGGTAGGCGAGGTCGTCGGGCGTGGCGGCTTCGTCGGGCGCAGCGGCTTCACCGGGCGTGGCGGCTTCGTCCGGCACCGGCGGCGCCGCTCCGTCGACGTCCGGTGCCGCTCCGGCGACGTCCGGCGCCGCTCCGTCGACGTCCGGTGCCACCCGCTCCACCCCGTCGAACCCGCGACCGTCCGTCACCGCCACCCGCGCCCCGCTGTCCGCCACCAGCCCCGCGAGCCGCCGCTCCGGATGCGCCGGATCCAGTGGCAGGAACGCCCCGCCCGCCTTGAGCACCCCCAGCCAGGCCACCACCAGCTCCACCCCGCGCCCCAGGCAGACCGGCACCACCTGCTCCGGCCCCACCCCCCGGGCCCGCAGTTCGGCGGCCAGCCGGTCGCTGCGCGCGTCCAGTTCGCGGTAGCTCAGCGTGGCCTCCTCCCCCACCACCGCGATCGCCGTCGGGTCGTGAGCGGCCCGGGCCCGGAACAGCCCGTGCACGGTCTCCGCGAACCCGGCGCGGGCATACCCCGCGCGGGCGAACCCGGCGCGGCCGGACCCCCCTGCCGGGGCGGACGCGTTCCGCTCCACCCAGGCCCGGCACCGGGCCCGCCCGGCCGGCCCGTAAACTTGCCGCCACCCGGCGGGCAATGGCAGGTCCCCGGGCTCCACGGGCCAGAGCCCGTACTGACCGTCGTCGTTGGCTACCACGGCGTGACGCCCGGAGTTCACATCCGTGCGTGCGCCCAGTGCGCTGTCGGCTGCGTCGTCCACCGGCTTGACCTCGTGCTGAAGCGGCAGAATGCTGGGAGGTGCGACATTTCCGACTATACGCACTCAGGGGACATCGACAACGTCCGTCGCACGGACCGCCGGACGTCACTCTCCCGTGGGCCGAACCGGCCGCGGGGCCCGTACGCCAGTTCCGCCCTCGCCCGAACTCCCCCGCCCGACCGGCGGGGTGGTGCCGCGGAGGAGGTAGCCTCGTTGACTCGCCGGCGACAACGCCTGATGGTCTGTTACCTGCTCTGGATGGTGCTGTTCACCGGCATCTACTTCGCCGACCCCGGCCTCCGGATCATCTGGTGGACGGGCATGGGCCTGGGCGGCGTCGCCGCCGTCGTGGTCGGCGTCCGGCTCAACCGACCCCGTCACCCGCTGTTCTGGTACCTGCTGGCGCTCGCCAACCTCAGCTTCACCACCGGCGAGGCGGTGCAGGCCCTGCAACTCGACATCCTGCACCTGAACAACCCGTTCCCGTCCGTCGCCGACGGCTTCTACCTCGCCGAGTTCCTGCTGTACGCGGCCGGGCTGCTCGGCTTCATCCGCTGGCGCACCGCCCGCCAGGACCGCGCCGGGCTGCTGGACGCCCTGATCATCACGCTCGGCCTGGCACTGCTCGCCTGGATCTACCTGATCCTCCCGTACGCGCGGAACCCGGACCTCACCTGGGTGCAGAAGGCCGTCTCGATCGCCTACCCGCTCGGCGACGTGGTCGTCCTCGCCCTGCTGCTACGGCTGTTGACCCCGCGCGGCGGCAACTCCCGCTCGCTGCAACTGCTCACCGTCGGCGCCCTCGGCCTGCTCACCTCCGACATCCTCTACGGGCTGATCCAGCTGCACGGGCACTGGCGGATCGGCACCGGCGTGGAACTCGGCTGGGCCGCGTTCTACACCGCCTGGGGTGCGGCCGCGCTGCACCCCTCGATGGTCGAACTGACCAGACCCGTCCCCACCCAGCAGCCCGACCTCTCGGCCGGCCGGCTCGTCCTGCTGACCCTCGCCTCGCTGATCGCGCCCGGCATGCTGATCATCGATTCGCTGGACGGGAGCACCAGCAACGCCGGTGTGATCGGCGCCTTCTCCGCCCTGCTGTACCTGCTGGTGCTGGCCCGGCTGGCCGTCGTCGTGGTCGCCCGCCGGCAGGCGGTGGCCCGGGAACGGGCCCTGCGCCAGGCGGGCGCCCGGCTGACCGCGGCCGTCACGGTGGCGGAGGTCGCGGACGCCGTCCAGGCCGCCGCCTCCACCCTGATGCCGGCCGAGCGCGGGCACGTCGCCCTGCTGGCGGTGGCGGAGTCCGGGGTGCTGCACGTCCGGCGGGCCGGCGACCGCACGGACGGCGGGGGCTCGGCCCAGGAGCCGGCCAAGAGCCTCAGCGGCCCCGGAGGCGCCTCCCCGCACCGCCCCACCGACCGTACGGACGGCGGGGGCTCGGCCCAGGAGCCGGCCAAGAGCCTCAGCGGCCCCGGAGGCGCCTCCCCGCACCGCCCCGCTCCGCACCGCCCCACCCTGCAGGAGGACGAGGTCCTCGCCGGCCTCGCCGCCCACCGCGAGACCCGGCTGCTGCCCGCCGGCTCCGTCGACCTGCCCGACCAGCTCGGCGGCATGCCCGCCGCCCTGGTCTGCCCGCTCATGCTGGCCGAACGCCCCTCCGGCGACCCGCTGATCGGCTCGCTCGTCGTCACCGGCACCGAGCAGGAACTCACCAGCCTCTGGGGCTCGCTGGAGATCCTGGCCGCCCAGGCGGCGCTGGCCGTGGAACGCGTGGTGCTGAGCCAGGAGGTCACCCGGCGCAACAGCGAGCTGTACTTCCGCACCCTGGTGCAGAACGCCAGCGACGTCATCCTGATCCTCGACGCCGACGACGGCATCCGCTACGCCTCCTCCTCCGCCCAGCGGGTGCTCGGCCACCCAAGTCTGGACGGCACCCTGCTGACCGACCTCGTCCCGCCCGAGGACAGCCGGGAGGTCGGCAAGGCGCTGGCCCGGATGCGCGACGCCGGCGAGCCGCCCCGCGGCGACCAGCCGCGCGAGCACTGGCGGCTGCTGCGCCTGGACCACACCCCGATCGAGGCCGAGGTCCGCTACACCGACCTGCGCGACGACCCGACGGTCGGCGGCCTGGTGCTCACCCTGCGCGACGTCACCGAGCAGCGCCAGATGGAGCGCGAACTGACCCACCGGGCCTTCCACGACTCGCTGACCGGCCTCGCCAACCGGGTGCTGTTCCAGGACCGGGTCGGCCACGCGCTCTCCCGCGGCGAGCGCAGCGGGGCCGTCACCGGAGTGCTGTTCATCGACCTGGACGACTTCAAGGTGGTCAACGACACCCAGGGCCACGCGGTCGGCGACGAACTGCTGGTCGCCGTCTCGCTGCGGATCTCCACCGCGCTGCGAAGCTCCGACACCGCCGCCCGGCTCGGCGGCGACGAGTTCGCCGTCCTGGTCGAGGACGCCTACTGCCCCGCCGACGTGGACACCATCGCGGCCGGTGTGCTCTCGGTGTTCGCCGAACCGTTCAAGCTCAGCGCGGGCGCCGTCCGGGTCAGCGCCAGCATCGGCGTCGCGACCACCGAGGACAGCGTGGACTCCACCGAACTGCTCGCCCACGCCGACCTCGCGCTCTACTCGGCGAAGGCGGCCGGCCGCCGCCAGTGGTGCCACTACCGGCCGGCCCTGCAGACCGGGATGGTCGAGCGGCACGAGATGAACGAGAACCTGGACTCCGCCATCGCCGAATCGGCCTTCCAGCTGTACTACCAGCCGATCGTCGACCTGCGCACCGGCGACCTGGTCGCCTTCGAAGCCCTCGTCCGCTGGCCCCACGACCGGCGCGGCATGGTGCTCCCCGACGAGTTCATCTCGCTCGCCGAGGAGAGCGGCCAGATCGTCCCGCTCGGCGCCTGGGTCCTGGAACGCGCCGCCGAGGAGGCCGCCGCCTGGCACGCCGCCAGCTCCGCCGCCCGTACCGCCACCGGCCGCCCCCCGCTGCGGGTCAACGTCAACGTCTCCGCCCGCCAGTTCCGCGACGCCGGCTTCGTCGACGTGGTGCGCCACGCCCTGGACACCTCCGGCATCGACCCGCGCACCCTCGTCCTGGAACTCACCGAATCCGTCCTGATGCGCCGCGACGACCGCCTGCGCGCCGACATGGCCACCCTCGGCGACCTCGGCATCGGCCTCGCCATCGACGACTTCGGCACCGGCTACTCCTCACTGTCGTACCTGCGGGAGTTCCCCATCTCCCTGCTGAAGATCGACAAGTCCTTCATCGACGGCCTCGGCCTCTCCCAACAGCAGTACGCCCTGGTCGAGGGCATCACCCGGATCGCCGACACCCTCGGCGTCCAGGTCATCGCCGAGGGCATCGAACACCCCGACCAGCGCGACCTGCTCGCCGCCATGGGCTGCCACCTGGGCCAGGGCTACCTCTTCGCCCACCCGATGGACGGCCCCCAGGCCCGCGCCCTGGTCCGCCGGACGACGTACGAGCCGGCGTAACCAGAAACCGGGTCGGCAAGGCAATGGGCCGGAAAAGTACCGGCAAATAACAATCACTCAGGTAGCGCCGAGGCCCCCCGCTCCGACCCAGCCATTCCCCCCTTTTTCTCGACAAACCATCATCAATGAGCACCCTGGGTGAGTGATCCGTTACGAAATCTTCATCCTGGCTGGTCACTGGGAGTCTGCTGGGAATGAGAGATTGTCGTTCGGCTTTTCAGAAGCCTTTACCAACAATGGCAGTCTCTTGAGAGAGTCTTGATGTCACGACGGTCTCAGGCCTCGTCCGGTTCCACGGACGGGGCCTTCTCCACGCGCAGGAGCCGGCGAATAGCCGCGATCCTGACGCTCGGTCTGCTGGTGCAGACCGGTGTCGCGGTGGACGCCATCACGGCGGCCCCCGCCGTCGCCGCTCCCACGCCACCCGCGCCCCCGGCCGCCCCGGCCACCGAGGCGCCCGACGAGGCGTCCGCCCTGCTCTCGGCCCGGCTGCAGAAGCGGCGGATCGAAGTCACCGGCGCGCGCACCGAGTTCACCACCCTGTGGGCCAACCCGGACGGCACCCTCACCTCCGACCGGTCCACCGGGCCGATCCGGATGAAGGTCGGCGAGGCCTGGGTGCCCGTCGACACCACCCTGGTGCAGACGCCGGACGGCAAGGTCGCACCGAAGGCCCACCCGGGCGGGGTGGTCTTCGAGGGCGGCGACGCCGCGGTGACGGTGGGCGACAGCCTGCCGAGCGCCGGGGCGACGACGGCGCCCAGCGGCGCTCCGACGCCCGCTGCTACGGCCACAGCCACGGCGGCTGCTACGGCCGCACCCACGACGGCCGCGCCGAGCAGTGCGCCGACCACGACCGGCACGCCGACCACCGGTACGCCCACCACCCCCGCCGCCACGCCGTCAGCGGGCAGCTCGGCGTCGGCATCCGCCTCACCGTCGGCCGAGGCGACCCGGGCCTCCCGCGCCGGCGCCCGCGCCGCCGCGGCCCCGGCCCCGGCCGCCGACCCGAAACCGACCGACCCCAAGCCGACCGACCCCAAGCCCGCTGACCCGAAGCCCGCCGAGCGCGAGCTGGTCAAGATCGGCGCCGGCGATCAGCAGGTCACGTTCGGCTGGCTCGGCAAGCTGCCCAAGCCCAAGCTGGAAGGCAACAAGGCCACTTACGTCAACGCCCGCCCGGGCGTCGACCTGGTCCTGGAGGCCACCCGGACCGGCTTCGAGCAGTTCCTGATCGTCAGGGACCGCGCCGCCGTCGCCCAGACCGGCACCGTAACGATCCCGCTCGACACCACCGGCCTCACCGCCGCCCCGCAGCAGGACGGTTCGATCCAGCTGCTCGACAAGCCGAACGGCAAGACCGTCGTCCGGATCCCGGCCCCCGTCATGTGGGACGCCGCCGTCGACCAGGCCTCCCAGGAGCACCTGAACCGCGGCCCGGTGACGATGGAGCTGCGCGGCCAGGGCGCCGACACCGAGCTGGTGTTCACCCCGGACGCGGCGTTCCTCGCCGACCCGAAGACCAAGTTCCCGGTCACCATCGACCCGGTGGTGGACGTCGGCACGACCTTCGACACCTACGTCCAGACCAACGAGAACATCGACGCCTCCGCGTCGACCGACCTCAAGCTGGGCAGCTACGACGGCAAGGTCGTGGCCCGGTCGTTCCTGACCGTCCCGGGCGGCCCGTTCAACGGCAAGCAGATCCTGGGCGCCACGCTCAACCTCGCCAACTACCACTCCGCCTCGTGCACCCCGAAGCAGTGGGAGGTCTGGAACGCCGGCGGCGCGACCGGGTGGACCCGCTGGGGCAACCAGCCCGCCATGGAGCGCAAGTGGGCCACCTCGAACGACACGTACGACGTGGCGGGCGACGGTGACAACCACGACTGCTACGCCCCGGACGGCACGTTCTGGGCCAAGGCCGACGTCACCGAGATGATCCGGTACTTCGCCGGCTTCGGCTACGGCGACTACGGCTTCGCCCTCAAGGCGGCCGACGAGTCCAGCAGCCTGTCCTGGAAGCGCTTCAGCTCCGCCGAGGGCTACTGGCCGCCGTTCGTCTCGATCACGTACAACACCGTCCCGGCCACGCCGGCGACCGTCGAGGTGCTGCCCTCGCAGCAGGGCAATCCCCGGTACACCTCGGACGCGAATCCGCGCTTCCAGGTGCAGGCGGCCGACCCCGACGGTGACCCGCTGAAGGTCTACCTGGACCTGTGGCGCGGCGGCACCTTCCTCGGCAGCATCGTCCGGGACACCCCGAACGGCGCGATCGCGACCGTCCGTCCCTCCGACTACGGCATCGCCAAGCTGGACGAGGGCGTGCAGTACTCGATCTGGGCCATGCTCGACGACGGCAAGTCCCGCTCCGGCTGGGTCGGCACCAACGTCATCGCCGACACCGTCAAGCCCGGTACGCCGTTCGTGAGTTCGGCCGACTACCCGGCGGACGGCCTCTGGCACGGCACCGCCAACCAGGCGGGCTCGTTCACCTTCTCGCCCGCCCCGGGCACCGACGACACCGCGGCCTACGTCTACACCCTGGACGGCGGCACCCCGGTCACGGTCACCGCGACCGGCGCCCTGACCACGTCGATCACGCCGACCACCGAGGGCCGGCGCGTTCTCAGCGTGCAGTCCAAGGACCGTGCGGGCAACCTGTCCCCGCCCGCGACGTACACCTTCCACGTCGGCCAGGCCGGCATCAGCTCGCCGGTCAACGGCACCCAGGCCGCCAAGCGCGTCAAGCTCTCCGTCGACGCGCAGACCCAGTTCAAGCGGGTCGTCTACCAGTACCGCCGCGGCCCCGGCGCCACCGAGTACTCCGTCCCGCGCGCCAACCTCACCAAGGCGGACAACACCCCGGTCGCCGAGGACAAGCCGCGTCTCGCGGACCTCGGCCCGCACGCCAACTGGAACGTGCTGGACACCCTCGGCCAGGTCGGCGGTGTCGTCCAGGTCCGGGCCGTGCTGTTCCCCGAGGACGGCTCCGGCAACGGCTACACCACCGTCTGGAACACCATGACGGTCGACCGCAACGCCGACGGCGCGGCGAGCACGGGCATCGGCCCCGGCTCGGTCAACCTGCTCACCGGCGACTACTCGACCGACGTCACCGACGCCGACGAGTTCGGCATGTCGGTCAAGCGCGCCACCTCCTCGCGCGACCTCGGTCGCGGCTGGCAGCCCCAGGGCGAGCGGCTGAGCGTCAACCAGCGCCAGATCGGCACCGACACCGCGGGCTTCACCCCCGGTCAGGCCACCGTCACGCGCTCCACGGCGCGCGGCCACGACAGCTCGACCGACTCGCTGCTGATCAGCCCGGCCGCCTCCGGCTGGGACTCCTACGCCGCACTCGGCCCCGAGTACACCCTGGGCCAGGGCATGAAGCCCGGCCGCACCTACCGGCTCACCGGCTGGGTCTACGTCCCCGGCGCCACCGGCCTGGACAACCCGCTGCCCAACCGCGGCCTGCGGATGGTCGGCGTCTACCGCACCCCGGCCGGCTACGGCGAGACCGCCTCGCCCAGGGCCTCCTTCACCGACGGCTGGCAGCAGCTGACCGTCGACATGGCCGTCCCGGCCGACGCCACCGAGGCCTGGTTCCGCCTCTACAACGGCAACGCGGCGGGCAGCGGCAAGGAGGTCTTCTTCGACGACCTGTCGCTGAAGGAGATCGTCGCCCCCTTCGGCCCCCAGTGGGCCGGCGGCCCGGACGCCGGAACCGGCGGTGACTACCGTTCGCTGTCGTTCCCCCAGTCCGACCTGGTCGAGATCAAGGGCAACGACGACACCTCGCTGACCTTCGCCAAGGGCACCGACGGAACGTTCTTCCCCGAGCCCGGCGCCGAGTCCCTGAGCCTCAAGGCCGTCCCGGCCAAGTCCGGCGCGATCGTGCTGTCCACCACCGGTCAGTGCCTGGAGGTGCCGAACGGCGCCGCCGGCAACGGTGCCCGGCTGCAGCCGGCCGCCTGCACCGGCGCCGCCAACCAGCAGTGGACCCGCGGCGACGACCTCAGCCTGCGGCTGCTGGGCTACTGCCTGGACAACCCGTGGGGCCAGGTCGCCAACGGCACCCCGCTCACCCTGTGGGGCTGCAACGGCGGTGACAACCAGCAGTGGGAGGTCCGGCCCGACAACACGGTGACCAACCGCCACTCGGGCCAGTGCCTGGACGCCGACAAGGGCGCCTCGATCTGGGTCTGCTGGGCCGGCCCCAACCAGATCTGGGACCTCCAGACCGCCGGCACCACCTACGAGCTGACCGAGCTGGACGGCTCGAAGACCGTCTTCGCCCGCCAGGCCGGATCCAGCATCTACCAGGTGGTCAGCGAGACGGGGCCCGACGCCGCGTCGACCACCCGCTACCAGTACGACACCACCGACGGCCGCTCGCTGGCCAAGCGCGTCATCCCGGCGGTCGAGCCGGGCGTCGACGACGCCAACGGCTGCACCGTCGACCCGCTGCCGCGCGGCTGCGAGGTGATGGAGTACGACTACGCCAAGGCGACGACGGCGACCGCTTCGACCCCGGGTGACTACCTGGACCGGGTCCGGGGTGTCAAGGTCTGGTCGTGGAACCCCACCACCTCCAAGCAGGAGGCCGTCGAGGTCGCGCACTACGCCTACGACGACCGCGGCCGCCTGGTCCAGGTGTGGGACCCGCGTCTCGCCACGCCGCTGAAGATCTCCTACGGCTACGACGACACCGGCCGGGTCACCCGGATCGCTGCCGCCGGTGAGCAGCCGTGGAACTTCGACTACGGCAAGGCCGCGACCGACCAGGACCCGGGCCGTCTGCTGAAGGTCCGGCGCAACACCCTCGCGCCGGGCAGCAAGGACCAGGTCATCGGCGAGAACACGACCAACGTCGTGTACGAGGTGCCGCTGACCCGTGCCGAAGGCGGACCGTACGACCTCTCGGGCAACGAAGCGCTCAAGTGGGCGCAGACCGACGCACCGACGGACGCCACCGCGGTGTTCGGCCCGGAGGACGCCCCCGCCGTCAACACGGCCACGGCCGCCAAGCCCGGCCCGGACGGCTACAAGCCGGCCACCGTCCACTACCTCAACGCCTCCGGCAACGAGGTCAACACCGCCGTCCCGTCCGTCACCCCTGAAGGTGACATCAGCACGTCCGAGTACGACCGCTACGGCCACGTCGTGCGTTCCCTCTCGGCGACCAACCGCTCGATCGCGCTCGACAAGCACCCCGATGCCGACAAGTTCGCCGCCGAGCTGAACCTGCCGAAGGACCCCGCATCGCGGGCCCGACTGCTGGACTCCCGGACGACGTACTCGGCCGACGGCATCGACGTCCTCGACACGCTGGGCCCGGCCTACCGTGCTTCGCTCGCCGAGGAGGTCAAGGGCCAGACCACCCCGGTCACCGTGACCTCGGAGGCCGAGAAGCTGCCACAGCTGGGCACCAACGCCAAGGTCCAGGTCGACAGCGACTGCTGCGGCCTGACCTGGTCCGGTGGCGCCCACCTGGGCATCCGCGGCACCACGGCCGGCGCGTTCGACAGCATGCGGGTCAGCGTCCCGGAAGAGGGCGAGTACATCCTCTCCGGCCAGCTGACCAAGAACAGCGACCACGGCGTCATCCAGTTCGCCGTCGACGGCGACCCCGTCGGTGAGCGGATCGACACCTACAGCGCGAATGCCGTGGTGGCCCCGTACACGGCCGGCAAGGCGGTGAAGCTGGCCCGTGGCGACCACGAGCTGAAGGTCACCGTGGTCGACACCAACACGGCCAGCGGCGGCGAGCGGTTCCACACGGGCCTCGACACCGTCGTCCTGACCAAGGCCGCCGTCAACCCGACGCTCCCGGCCGGTACTTCGGTCGTGGCCCGGGACCACAACACCAACACCTACGACGAAGGGAAGCCCGACGGCCAGGCCTACCACCTGGTCACCACCGCCACCGACGGCGCCCGCATCGACGGCTACGCCGACGACGTGGAAGTGCGGGTCACCAAGCACGGCTTCGACGCGCCGATCGGCGGGACCCCCGGGTGGGGTCTGCGCAAGGCGACCTCTGTGACCACCGACGCTCTGGGCGCCAAGCTGACGTCGTACGTCAAGTTCGACGCCTCCGGACGAGCGCTCGAATCGCGCAAGCCCGGCTCGAACGGAAACGACGCCGGAGCAGTCAGGTCCGTCTTCTACACGGCTGGGGCCAACACCGACGACACCACCTGCTCCAACCGTCCCGAATGGGCGGGTATGCCGTGTGCCACACTGCCTGGCGGTTCAGTGACGGGGGCCGACAGCTCGCGGATGACCACCACGTTGCCGGTCAAGCGGGTCACCCGCTACTCGGCGTTCGGTGAAGCGGAGGAAACGACCGAGACCAACGCAGGCAAGTCCCGCAAGACCGTCACCTCCTATGACGGGCGGGACCGCATCGTCTCGACCGAGATCACGTCGGACGACGGAAAGCCGCTGCCCAAGGTCACCGTTGAGTACGACCCGTTGACCGGTGATGCGGTGAAGTCCACCGCGGACGGAAAGTCCCTCACCAGGGTGATGGACTCCCTCGGCCGGCTGATCTCCTACACGGATTCCGACGGTGCCACCACCACGACGGAGTTCGACCGGTATGGCAAGCCCACCAAGGTGAGCGACCCGACCGGGGCCACCACCTACACGTACGATCGTGCCAAGGAGCCGCGTGGGCTGGTCACCTCGATCAACGACAGCGTCGCGGGCGAGTTCACCGCGAAATACGGTCCGGACGGCCAGCTCGTCGAGCAGACCTACCCCGGCGGGATCGTCCGCAAGGACACCTTCAACGCGGTAGGCGAGGCCACCAGCCGCAGCTACACCCGCAGTTCCGACAACACAGTGGTCTGGGCCCAGACCACCGACATCTCCACCCAGGGCCAGGTGGCCAAGGACACCAGCTCCACCGCCACCCGGTCCTACCAGTACGACCGGCTCGGCCGGCTGGTGAAGGCCGAGCAGACCACGGTCGCCGCTGGCTGCGTCACCCGGCAGTACGCCTTCGACGCCCACTCCAACCGTCTGTCCAAGCAGGCCTCCCCGCGTGGGGCGGCTGGCGAATGCAGCACGGCCGGGGCGACGACGGAGAGCCACACCTACGACAGCGCCGATCGGCTCACCGACCCGGGCTTCGTCCACGACGCCTTCGGGCGCACGGTGAAGACCGCGACGGGAGCGACCAATACCTACTGGGCCAACGACCGCGTCGCCGCCCAGGAGAAGGGGGACACCAGGCAGGAGTGGGCCGTTGACGCCGCCCACCGCCTGACCGCGTTCACCACCAGCAAGAAGCAGGCCGACGGCACCTGGGCCAATGCGACGTCGAAGCTGAACCACTACGGCGACGACTCCGATCATGTTCGGTGGACCGTCGAGGACACCACCCAGGGCAATCTGACTCGCAACGTCACAGGTCCGGACACCGATCTGGTCGCCACCACCAGCAAGACCGGTGACGTCCAGCTCCAACTGACCAACCTGTTCGGCTCAGTAGTCATCACTAGCGACACTGCACTGACGAAGCCGGTGGTACTGGACTTCGACGAGTTCGGCATCCCCCAAGACGGTCAGGCCAACGTCCGCTACGGCTGGCTGGGCGGCAAGCTGCGCTCTGCCGAGGCACAGGACGGCGACATCCTCATGGGTGCCCGCCTCTACAGCCCGGCCCTCGGCCGCTTCCTCCAGGTCGATCCGGTCCCCGGCGGCAATGCCAGTCCGTACGACTACTGCACCGGCGACCCGATCAACTGCACCGACCTCGACGGCAACTGGGGCATGCCCAAGTGGCTGAAGAAGACGGTGGAGGTCGTCGCCAAGGTCGCCGAGGTCGCCTCCTACATTCCCGGACCCATCGGCGCCGTCGCAGCGACCGTCTCAGCGGTCTCCTACGCTGCCACCGGCAACTGGGAGAAGGCGGCGGAGATGGCCGTCACGGCGGTCGCGGCCACGGTCGGGGCCGGTCCAGTGGTCAAGGCCGTCGCGGCCGCAGCCACCACGACGAGGGTCGCGGCCCGGTCAGGAAAGGTCGCCTCAGCGGCCAGGGCGGTGTTCCGGCGAACGGAACCCGTTGCGTGCCCGATCGGGAATTCCTTCGCATCCGACACGCCGGTCCTGATGGCGGACGGAAGCTACCTCCCCATCTCGGAGATCCAGGTCGGTGACTTCGTCTCTGCCACAGATCCGGATACCGGCACCATCTCCGCGCAGCCCGTTCTCGACGTCATTGTCGGGTACGGTGTCCGGCATCTCATTGCCGTTGACACCGACATGAACTCCCTGGCGACACCGGTCGTTGCCACGGCCAACCACCCTTTCTGGGTTGCGGGGCGCGGCTGGGTCTCAGCGGAGAATGTGCAGCCGGGCGATCTGCTGCGTACGTCCTCGGGGCAGCTCAAACCCGTAACGCACGCAGCCGACCTCGGCGATGTGCCCGACCAGACGGTCTACAACCTCAACGTCGGAAATGTGCACACGTTCTCGGTCGCCACGGGTGAGGAGAGCGACAGCCTCGTCCACAACTGCAGCGGCCACATCAAGGGCATCGACATGCATCACATCCGCTCGGGCCATCGAGCGATGGCTGCAGCGGGTGACAAGAGCAAGTTCCGGAACAACAGCGCGTACAGCATCCGGAAGATGGTCAAAACGGCGGTCAAGCAGGGTAAGCGTGCCCCGAACGACGCACGGGGCGGCCACGTCCACATCTACGACTTCAACAGGAAGATCGGAGTCGACCGCAATGGCCGAACGGCGACGGCCATCAAGGTCGTTGTTCGAGGGCGCAAGGTGGTGACGGCCTACCCGGTCAGGATCGGAGGCAAGGGAATTCCATAACACTTATTCACACCGCCGCCCGGAGCTTCACCGTTACGGGCGGCGGTGTCATCCAGCGCCGGGCTCCCCCTGTCCGGCCCCTCCGCGAAAGGAACCGCATGGGTTTCGTCATCGAGCTACGCCGAGTGAAGCCAACCGCCAGGACCAAGCGGGTCGCCGGCCCACCCTCGCCACTCGGAGCGGTAGAACGCCACGTCGAAGACGGCGAGTTGTACTCCGCGGTCAAGCGCCTTGGCCGGGACCGGCTTCCGACCCTCGCAAGCCTGGACCCGTACAGGGACCATAAGCTCCAGGGCGAGTCCGTTCGACGTCTCGTGAATGAACTCGAAGCAGTGAGCTTCAACTCTCTGGAGCCAGAGGAGCGGACCGTTCTGGAACTGCTTCTGGCGTGGGGACGCAGGTGCCAGAACGATCCCGACCTGCGGATCGGATTCACCGGCGACTGAGCCTGACCGGCCATGCCGGTACGGAGCGTTGAAGAGACTTCCAAGGATTCTGCTTACGTGGAACGGTACTTCGACACCGACCGGGAGCATCAGCGCAGCCTGCCCGGGTAGTAGCGGCGGCTGACGTGGGCGGCGGTCAAGGAGACTTGACCGCCGCTCGGCCGTTTCCGCGGACGGCGGCCCGGGCCGGACGCCGACCGGCGGTCGACCCGCTGCGGGGCTCGCGGCGGGCCGGTCAACCGGGCCTCGGGGGGCTACTTGACCGGGTGCGGGTGCCCCAGGTGCGAGAGGGTCGGGAGCAGGTCGGTGTGGGGGCCGGTGCGGTCGCTGGTGATCTTGCCGCCGGAGACCACGGTGAGCCGGGCGGAGGTCACGCCGTCGACGAGGGTGCGACCGTTGGGGTAGCCGGCCGGACGGGAGCGGTCGTAGCGGAGGATGTCGGGGAGGACGAGCGTGAGGGCCTCGGTGGCGGCCTCGGCGGTGCAGTCGCCGGCGTGCTGGAGGACGGCCGTCCAGGGCTCGCGGCAGGTGTCCCAGTCGTCGGCGGGCTCGCCCGCGTTGTACGCGTCCTTGACCTCCTCGGTGTTGAAGTAGGCGGCGAGAGACGGGTGGGCGCCCCGGTCGACGGAGGTCAGTTGGCCGTCCTGGCGCAGGCTCCCCCGGCCCCAGAGGCCGATGGCCGGGTCCGGGCCGAGGTCGGCGTCCGGGACTTCGAGGGCGATGCCGAAGACGTCGGCGCCGGCCATCGCGTCCTTGCCGGTCCAGGTGAAGTCGTTGACGATGCCTTCGAGGTCGGCGAAGAAGGGGTCGCCGCGCAGGCCGACGGAGAGCTTGTAGCCGTTGGCCCCGATCACGTCGGGCGCGTCGCCGAAGGCCACCGGGGCGGCGGAGAAGAGCACGTCGCCGGCCGGTTCGTGCTTCTGGGCGGCGGAGCCGGTGGACCGGCGCACGCGGGCAGACGGAACGGGCGCTGACACGCCGGGGAAGCGCCGCTGTTCACTCGCACGAGTGATTGCCTACGGTATGCACACGGACCGACACTTGGAGCATCGGAGAGCTCGTGGGGCTCTCCCGGCGCAAGGAGTGACGCCATGACCGCAGCCGAATCCTCCGCCTCCGAGATCCCGCAGATCGCGGACTACTCCGAGCCCACCGGCCACGGCCAGGACCTCGCGGCGATCGGCGGCAACGTCGGCTCCGTGTACCGGGCCTGGTGGACCTGGACCCCGTCGCACGGGATCTTCAACCTCCAGCTCCAGTGGAACGTCATCGGGATCGACTCGACCGTCGTCATCACCGCCTCCGAGATCGACTCCAACGGGCACCGGTTCGTCGGCGCCGCCGCCTTCCAGGTGTCGAGCATCGCCCCGGGCAACGGGATCGTCACCTTCAAGATCAACATCGACTGGGGCAGCTCGCTGCCGATGCGCACCGACGTCCTGGTCTTCAACTGACCGGACCCCCGGCGCGCACGGGACAAGCGGAACAAGCGGAACGCCAGGAGTGGGGAGGGGGGCGGGGCGTCGTACCCCTCCGGGGAATTTCACGCCAGTGGCCGCCGAAGCCCGGGGGTGGTAGGCCCGGGGGCAGAGAGGGG
>NZ_JBHXEG010000008.1:0-30805 GCF_042724935.1 Kitasatospora sp. NPDC127060 | reverse complement strand
GCTGCCCCCCCCCGTACCTCTAAACCTCCTCCCCCCCCCCGGCGCGCCCCGGGCCCATCCGAACCACGCCAACCGCTGCTTGGGGCAGGCCGGCGCCCCCGACTTCCCACTCCTGGCACTTCCACGCCTGACGCCGCATCAGCCCGGGGATGTAAGCCCGTGGGCCAATGCGGGCGGGCGGGAGATCAATCGGTGGGCCGATGCCGCCGTCCGGCAGCGCGTGACAGCGTCCTCGCCATGGACACCACGCCGTTCACCGGCCCCATCGGACTGACCCGCCGTCGCGTACTGGGCACCGCAGTGGCCCTGGGCGCCGCCGCCCCGCTCGGCCTGGCCTCCACCGCCCGGGCGGACGCCCCCACCCCGGCCCCCGCTCCCACCCCGAGCCGGTTCACCCTGCCCGAGCCCACCGGCCCGCACCGCGTCGGCACCGTCGCCCTGCACCTGCGCGACACCTCCCGGCCGGACCCGTTCGCCGGCGCCGGCCGGTACCGCGAGCTGATGGCCGCCGTCTGGTACCCGGCCCGGAAGGCCGACGAACTCCCGCTCGCCCCCTGGCTGAGCGACGGCGCCCTGAAGGCCTTCCTGGACGACGCCGGCTACCAGCTCCCGCTCACCCTTGCCCCGCTCACCGCGGCCCGCCTTGGCGCGCCCGTCCACCGCCCCGGCCACCGGCTGCCCGTCATCGTCTACTCGCACGGTGCCCACGCCCACCGGGCCGTCAACACCGTCATCGTCCAGGAACTCGCCAGCCACGGCTACGTCGTGGTCACCGTCGACCACACCTGGGACGCCTTCACCGAGTTCCCCGACGGCCGCGTGCTCACCCCGTGGATCGAAGGCGCCCCCCGGATCGGCCCGAACGACTGCGCCGCCGACGCCCGCTTCGTGCTGGACTGCGTCGAGGAACTCGCCGCCGGACGCAACCCCGACGTCGACGGCAAGACCCTCCCCGAGGGCCTGCTCGGCGCCCCCGACCCGCTCGACGTCGGCATGTTCGGCTGGTCCAAGGGCGGTTCGGCCACCGCCGCCGTCATCATGGCCGACCGCCGGGTCCGGGCCGGCTTCGCCATCGACGGCCCGATGGCGGCGATCACCGTCACCGACCTCGACCGGCCGTTCATGATGATGACTGCCGAGTTCGGCCGCGACCACAACCCGGACGCCGTCACCTTCTGGAACCACCTGCGCGGCTGGCGGCTCAACATCCAGGCCGACGGCGTCGTCCACGGCTCCTACGAGGACGCCGCCGTCCTGCTGCCCCAGGTCGGCAAGCTGCTCGGCATCCCCGAGCAGCAGATCCAGCAGCAGGTCGGCACCCTGCCCGCCGACAGCTCGGCCCGCATCCAGCAGGCCTACCCGCTCGCCTTCTTCGACCGCCACCTCCGGCACTGCCGCGGCGCCCTCCTGGACGGCCCGTCCCCGAAGTTCCCGGAGGTCAAGTTCCTGCCGTGAGGCCGGAAACGGGGAGGCCGGTACGGGGGGGCGGCCGCCACGGGGGTGCGGCCGCCCCGCTTCCCGGGACGGGCGGGGGACGTCCCTGGGAAGCCGGGACGGTGGAGGGACGGTGACTCGGAGCCCGAGAGTGGGAGCGCTGATCCATCGATCCCGTACCGCCCCGGAGGACTCCATGCGTTCCATCACCCGAAAGGCCGCCACGATCGGCGCCACCCTGGCCCTGGCGGTGTCCGGGGCGATGCTCGCGGCCGGCCCGGCCTCCGCCGCCACCAGCTGCTACGCGAGCAGCTGCACCGGGCTGGACCCGGCCACCACCACCTGCGCCAACGACGCCATCACCGTCTCCACCGACGGTCCGCTGGAGCTGCGCTACAGCCCGTCCTGCCGGGCCGCCTGGGCGCGGGACAGGAACGCGGTCGCCGGTGAGTCCGTGTCGATCCAGAACCACGCGGGCCAGGACGCCGACTACTCCACCTTCACGTACTCGGGCGGCGCGATCTGGTCCGCGATGGACAACGACGCGGGCATCCAGTCGCAGGCCAGCTCCCACGGCAGCAACGGTGTCCACCGGACCGGCTGGTACTAATCGACCGCGCAGCGGCCCCCGTCGAGCGGTGTGCTCGACGGGGGCCGCTGGGTGTCCCGGGGTGGTCAGACCGACGTGCCCTGGGTGGCGGTGGCAGTGGCGGTGGCGGTGGGTGGGGTGGTGCTGCCGGCGGTGGTGCCGAGGGTGCGTTCGATCTTGGCGACGGCGCTGCGGTACTGCATGGCGGCGGCCTGGGGGTCGGCGCCCTGGCGTTGGAAGTAGCCGTAGGCGAGGCCGACGGTGCCGAAGCGTTCGACGCCGACGAAGGCGTTGAGCTGGACGCCGGCGAGGGTGCCGTCGAGGCGGGCGGCGGGGGCGTCGGGGCGGTCTCCGAGGGTGACGGGGGTGACGGTGAAGGTCACCGTCTCCCCGATGGCGGAGCCGAAGGTGATGGTGTGGCAGGTCTTCAGCGCGTCGGCGACGGTGTTGACGTCGGCGGTGAGCCTGCCGGAGTCCTCGGCGGCGAGGGCCTCGGTGACCATCGGGTTGCCGTCGGGGCCGTCCAGTTCGGTTTCGGCGCGCGGGGTAGCCGGGTCGGGGGCGGTGGCGTGCATGTTGATGAGGGCGTTGAGCGCGTCGCAGCCGGTGACGGGGGTCGGGTTGGCGCTCGGGCCGGGGCTGGGGGTGGCGGGCGCCTCGGTGTAGCCCGGGCCGAGGTCGTTCGCGGTGAGCAGCGCCGACTTCAGCTGGTCGGCGGACGGTAGCGGCGGTACGGCCGCGCCGCCGACGGCACCTGCGGTGCCCGCGGGGCCCAGGGCGGCCGCCGCGACCAGGGCCGCGGCGGTGAGGGCGTGGAGTGGCCTCGGGAGGGACATGCTGGCCCCCGGTCGAGTGGTCGGGCAGGGACAGGCAACCAGTGTCCCACCGGAGCCGGGGCGGGGCGCGCGGGCAGGCGTCCTCGCAGGTCAGCGGGGTGCGGGCGGGAGAGGCGGGGCCCATGGCGTGGTGCCGCGGGCCCCGGTGCGCCTGGCAGCCCCCCGACTTCCCCCCGACTTCCCGACGTCAGATGGCCGCGGCCAGTTCGGTGCCCTGCTTGATGGCCCGCTTGGCGTCGAGTTCGGCGGCCACGTCCGCGCCGCCGATGACGTGCACGGACAGGCCGCGCTCGCGCAGCGCGTCCGCGAGGTCGCGGCGCGGTTCCTGGCCGGTGCAGAGCACCACGGTGTCCACGGGCAGCAGTTGGCGTTCGCCGTCGACGGTGTAGTGCAGTCCGGCGTCGTCGATGAGGTCGTACGTGGCGCCGGCGACCATCACCACGCCGCGGTGCTTGAGTTCGGTGCGGTGGATCCAGCCGGTGGTCTTGCCGAGTCCGGCGCCGACCTTGCCGGTCTTGCGCTGCAGCAGGTGGACGCTGCGCGGGGGCTTCGGCCGCTCGGGGGCGCGCAGTCCGCCGCGCTCGCGGTACTCCGGGTCGATGCCCCACTTCGCCTGGAACACAGGCGGGTTGAGGCTGGCCTGGTCGCCCTGGTCGGTGAGGAACTCGGCCACGTCGAAGCCGATCCCGCCCGCGCCGAGGATGGCGACCCGCTCGCCGACCGGCGCGCCGTCGCGCAGCACGTCGAGGTAGCCGAGCACGCTGGGGTGGTCGATTCCGGGGATGTCGGCGGGAGTCCGGGGCGTGACACCGGTGGCGAGGACGACCTCGTCGTGCTCGGCCGCGGCGAGCTGTTCGGCGGTCAGGGCGGCGCCGAGGCGCTGGGTGACGCCCAACTCGGCCAGCCGGGTGCGGTAGTAGCGCAGCGTCTCGGTGAACTCCTCCTTGCCGGGGATCCGCCGGGCGATGTTCAGCTGGCCGCCGATGGTGTCGGCGGCGTCGTAGAGCGTGACGGTGTGGCCGCGTTCGGCGGCGGAGACGGCGAAGGCGAGGCCGGCCGGGCCGGCGCCGACGACCCCGATGGACTTGCGCACCTTGGTGGGGGCGAGGACGAGTTCGGTCTCGTGGCAGGCGCGCGGGTTGACCAGGCAGGAGGTGATCTGGAGGTTGAAGGTGTGGTCCAGGCAGGCCTGGTTGCAGCCGATGCAGGTGTTGATGGCGTCGGCGCGGTCCTCGCGCGCCTTGGCGACGAAGTCGGCGTCGGCGAGCAGCGGGCGGGCCATCGAGACCAGGTCGGCGCAGCCGTCGGCGAGCAACTGCTCGGCGATCTCGGGGGTGTTGATGCGGTTGGTGGTGACCAACGGGATGCCGACCCGGCCCATCACCCGCCGGGTGACCCAGGCGAAGGCGCCGCGCGGCACCGAGGTTGCGATGGTGGGGATGCGGGCCTCGTGCCAGCCGATGCCGGTGTTGATGATGCTCGCGCCGGCGGCCTCGACGGCCTGGGCGAGCTGGACCACCTCGTCGAGGGTGGAGCCGCCGGGGACGAGGTCGAGCATGGAGAGCCGGTAGACGATGATGAAGTCCTCGCCGACCCGCTCGCGGACCCGGCGGACGATCTCCACCGGGAAGCGCGTCCGCCGCTCGTAGTCGCCGCCCCACTCGTCCTGGCGGTGGTTGGTGGCGGCGACGATGAACTCGTTGATCAGGTAGCCCTCGGAGCCCATGATCTCGACGCCGTCGTAGCCGGCCCGGCGGGCGAGTTCGGCGCAGCGGGCGAAGTCCTCGATGGTCTGCTCGACCTGTTCGGCGGTGAGCTCGTTGGGCACGAAGGGGCTGATCGGGGCCTGGAGGGCGCTGGGGGCGACCAGGTCACGGTGGTAGGCGTAGCGGCCGAAGTGCAGGATCTGCAGGGCGATCTTGCCGCCTGCGGCGTGCACGGCGTCGGTGACCACCCGGTGCTCGTCGGCCTCCGCCTCGGTGGTCAGCATGGCGCCGCCCTCCCAGGGGCGCCCGGCCTCGTTGGGGGCGATGCCGCCGGTGACGATCAGGCCGACGCCGCCGCGGGCGCGCTCGGCGTAGAAGGCGGCCATTCGCTGGTAGCCGCCGGGGGCCTCCTCCAGGCCGACGTGCATCGAGCCCATGACCACCCGGTTGGGGAGAGTGGTGAAGCCCAGGTCGAGCGGGCTGAGCAGGTGCGGGTAGCGGCTGCTGCCGGGGGTCGAGCTCATCCACGTCTCCTGAGGGGGCGGCCAGTGGGGATGGTTACCGCAGAGTAGGCGACGGTCGACGTGCTATGCAACTAGTTGCATAGGGCCGACGGAGAAGCCCCGGCACACCGCGGCCGGGCGGCGTATCGTCGTGCCGTCGCCCGTCGGAACCCGCCGTCGCGCGCCGACGGCACGGACGCCGAGAAGCGCCGTACACGCCGGACACGCCGAGAGGCGCGGGCACGCAGGGCACGCAGGGCACGCAACAGGGACCCGGGAGAGGGGACGACCGTGCGGGGTGGCTCGGTGGTCGTGGTCGGCGGCAGCATCGCCGGAAGCGCCTTCGCCGGGGCGGCCGCCCGGCTCGGCGCGGAGCGGGTCGTGGTGCTGGAACGCAGCCCGGGCCGGCTGGAGGACCGCGGCCTGGGGATCTGCACCCACAACGACCGCTTCGCCGAACTGGTCGACGCCGGCCACCTCGCCCCGGACACCCGCCGCCACCGGCTCACCGTGCGCCGCTGGGTCACCCGGGGGCCGGCCGGCGAGGGCGACGGCCCGTACGGGCGCGGGCGGCTGCTCTGGGCGCAGCCCTTCCCGTTCCACTCCCACCACTGGGCGGTGCTCTGGCAGGCCCTGCGCGAGAAGGCCCCGGCGGCGGTGGAGTACCGGCTGGGCACCACCGTGACGGCGGTCGGCGACGACCCGGACGGCGCCTGGACGGAGCAGGCCGACGGCACCCGCACCCCGTACGACCTGGTGATCGGTGCGGACGGCTACCGCTCCGTGGTGCGCGCCGCCGTCTGCCCGCAGGCCGAGCCCGAGTACGCCGGGTACGTCTGCTGGCGCGGCAGCTACGACTCCGCGCTGCTGGACGGGCTGCCCGGCGGGGCCGCGGCCTGGCCGGAGGAGGAGTGCGCCACCGTCTGCTACGGCGGCGGCCAGGTGGTGCTCTACCGGATCCCCGGGCTCACCCCCGGAAGCACCCAGGTGAACTGGGTCTTCTACGCGCCCACCCCGGACTGGCTGCGCCTGGACGGCCCGACCGCCGTCGCCGCCGGCGCCCTCACCGGCGAACAGCTGGACGGGATGCGGGAGTTCGCCGAGCGGCAGCTGCCGCCGTACTGGGCCGGGGTGATCGCGCTGACTCCGCCCGAGCGGACCCTGCTGCAGCCGGTCTACGACCTGGCGACCCCGCACCGCACGGCCGGACGGCTGCTCATCGGCGGGGACGCGGCGACCATCGTCCGCCCGCACAACACCAGCGGCGCGGTGAAGGCGCTACAGGACGCGTACGCCTTCGAGCAGGCCGGGCTGCGGCTGGGCGGTGACTCCTGGGCGTCGCTGCTGGCCGCGTACGACCGTGAACGGACCGCCGCCGGGCTGGAGTTGGTGGACCTGGGCCGTACGCTGGGCCGGGCGCAGGTGACCGCGGCGCCGGACTGGTCGGCGATGGACGAACCGGCGATGGACGCCTGGTGGCGGGGCCAGCTCGCCCCCGGCGCGGGCTTCGGCGGCCACGCACTCGGACACGCCTCTGGACATGCCGCCGGACACGCCGCCGGGCGGGCCGGCTGAGCCGACCCGCCCGGGCGCAACCCTCGGGGAGGGATCAGACGTTGACGCCGTAGTCGGTGGCGATGCCACGCAGACCGGAGGCGTAACCCTGGCCTATCGCGCGGAACTTCCACTCGGCGCCGTTGCGGTACAGCTCGCCGAAGACCATCGCGGTCTCGGTGGAGGCGTCCTCGGTGAGGTCGTAGCGGGCGATCTCCTGGCCGTTGGCCTGGTTGACGATCCGGATGAAGGCGTTGCGGACCTGCCCGAAGTTCTGCAGCCGGGCGTCGGCGTCGTAGATCGACACCGGGAAGACCACCTTGGCGACGTCGGCCGGCACCCGGTCCAGGTCGACCTTGATCTGCTCGTCGTCGCCGTCGCCGCCACCGGTCAGGTTGTCGCCGCTGTGCTCGACCGAACCCTCGGGACTGCGGAGGTTGTTGAAGAAGACGAAGTGCTGGTCCGAGACGACCTTGCCGAGCGCGTTGCAGAGCAGCGCACTGGCGTCCAGGTCGTAGTCGGCCCCGGTGGTGGTGCGGACGGCCCAGCCGAGACCCACGATCACGGCGCTCAGACCGGGCGCCTCCTTGCTCAGCGAGACGTTGCCGCCCTTGGCCAGCGAAACTCCCACAATGCCCTCCTCGGATCTCTCCCTGCGGACGAATCTACAACACTGTAGAGATCGCGAGAATCCGCCTGCGGGCTGGCCCCGCCCCGGGAATTTCTCAGGGGCCCGGGAGGGAACCGATCGCCCCCGGCCGTGATCCCTCCGCGCACCGGCCACCGTACCGGCCGGGGCGCCGGGAGGGTACGGCCCTCATACACTGGCGGTGGATCCCTGGCCGTCCCCGTTCCGAGGCCCCCGCGGGAGGTTCCCATGCGCCAGCGGTACAGCTTCCACCTCGACCAGGGCGGTCACTCGGTCACCGTCAACGTCCGCTCCGGCTGGATCACCGAGACCGAGCTGCTGGTGGACGGCAAGGAGTGCGCCTTCCACCGCACCCACGGCCACGGCGGCTACCCGCTGACACTGTCCGGGCAGCTCCCCGAGGAGCCGCCGCGGCCGCTGGCCGTCCGGCTGGACCGGACCGGACGGACGGAGCACCCGCTGGCCTGCGTGCTGGAGTTCGCGGGCGCCGAGCACCCGATGCCGGAACGCACCGCCCGCTGAGGCCCCCGGGCGCACTTCCGTCCGCGGTCGGGGTGGCCCCGCTACCGCGCGGCGGTGTCCCCGAGGATCTCCTCGACCGCCTTCCGGGCCCGCTCGGCGTCCTCCGCCACCAGCCCGATCCTGGTCCGCCGGTCCAGCACGTCGGCGGCGTCCAGGGCGCCCTCGTGGGTGATCGCGTACGCGACCTCCGCGCGGGTCACGTCGATGCCCTCCGCCACCGGCGCCGACTCCCCCGCCGCCAGCACCTCGTGGGACAGGCCGCCGTGCCGGGCGACCAGCGAGGCGGGCACCCCCTGGATCGGCAGCTGGCGGCTGTCCCGGTGGCCGGGGGCGCCGACCAGCGGCAGCCGGGCCGTCCAGCAGGTACGGGCGGGCAGGCCGCGCAGCCGGACGGCGGCGTCCACCGCGTCCTCGGCCATCCGCCGGTAGGTGGTGAGCTTGCCGCCGACCACGGTGACCACCCCGGACGGGGACTCCAGCACCGCGTGCTCCCGGGAGATGTCGGCGGTGCTGCCGCCCCCGGTGTCGATCAACGGGCGCAGCCCGGCGTAGGCGCCGCGGACGTCCGCCCTGGTCAGCGCGGTGGCCAGGGCGGCGTTGACGGTGTCGAGGAGGAAGGTCAGCTCGGCCTCGGTGGGCTGCGGCTCGTCCGGGACGGGGCCGGGGGCGTCCTCGTCGGTCAGGCCGATCGCGACCCGGCCGAGCTGCTGCGGCAGCGCGAACACGAAGCGGCTGGTGGAGCCGGGCACCGGCACGGTGAGCGCGGCCGCCGGGTGGCCCAGGGCCGCGGCGTCCACCAGCAGGTGGGTGCCGCGGCTGGGGCGCAGCTTGATCGAGGTGTCCACCTCGCCGGCCCACACCCCGGTGGCGTTGATCACCGCGCCCGCGGTGACGGTCAGCGTCTGCCCGCTCAGCGCGTCGACCAGCCGGGCCGACGTCCCGGTGACGGACTCGGCCCGCACCCGGGTCAGCACGCTCGCCCCGTACTGCGCGGCGGTGCGCGCCAGGGCGACCACCAGCCGCGCGTCGTCGACGAGTTGGCCGTCGTGGGCGACCAGGGCGCCGCGCAGTCCGGCGGTCCGGACGGCCGGCGCCAGTTGCCTGGTCCGGGCCGCGTCGATCCGGCGCATCCGGGGCAGCAGGGCGCCCGGCGTGCCGGCGCTCAGTCGCAGGGCGTCGCCCGCGTGGAAGCCCGCGCGGATCAGCGAGGCCTGCCCCGGGCGCAGCAAGTCGGGCAGCAGCGGCACCAGTTGGGGCAGCGCGCGGACCAGGTGCGGGGCGGTGCGGGTCATCAGCACACCGCGCTCGACGGCGCTCTCCCGGGCCACCTTGACCCGCCCGGAGGCGAGGTAGCGCAGGCCGCCGTGCACCAGCTTGGAACTCCAGCGGCTGGTGCCGAAGGCGAGGTCGCGGGACTCCACGAGTACCGTCCGCAGGCCGCGCGCGGCGGCGTCCAGCGCCACCCCGGCGCCGGTCACCCCGCCGCCGATCACCAGCAGGTCGATGTGCGGATCGTCGGCGAGCGCGTCGAGCTCGCGCAGCCGGCGGACGGCGTTCAACTGGGCGGTTCCCGCGTACGGGCCGGCCTCGGGCGTCATGGTGCGAGGTATCCGTTCAGTGCTCGGGCCAGTTCGCGCCGCCAGGCCGCCTCCGGTAGCAAGGAGGCCACCATGCGGTGCGACTGGACGGTGGACTGGGCGATCAGCAGGACCATGGCGGCCAGTTCGGTCGGCTCGCCGGCCCGGACGGAGCCGTCGGCCTGGCCCCGCTCGATGCCGGAGCGCAGCGCCTCCAGCAGGCCGCGCTGGCTGGCGCCGAGGCGCTCGACGACGTACTGGAGCAGCAGGTCGGAGTCGTCGGAGTGGAGCAGCGCGCCGAGCACCGGGTGGTCGCGCAGCCGGACGGCGACCTCCACCACCCGGTCCACGAAGGCCTCCCGGCCGTCCACCTCCAGCGAGGCGCGCTCCAGGGTGGCCAGGATCTCGCGGGTGAGCAGCGCCCCGATCACCGCCTGGACGTCCGGCCAGCGCCGGTAGACGGTCGGACGGCTGACCCCGGCGCGGCGGGCGATCTCCGCCAGCTGGGTGCGGCGCACGCCGAGGTGCACGACCAGGTCGGCGGCGGCGTCCAGGATCGCGTCATCAGTGCTGCGCGGCTCGGCGGTGCGCGGCTCGGCGCTGCGGAACTCAGCGCCTCGCCGCTCGGCGCCGTGCGGCTCGGTGCTGCGGGGCTTCGCAGCCTTGACCGGCCCTCCGGCAGTGGCGTTACTACTTGACATGATGTGTGAAACTGTAACGCATGGCACCTGAGACGCAAGCGGGACCGGCCGACGCCGCCCTGCCCCTCCCCCCGATGAAGTGGAACGCCTGGGGCGACCCGGCCCTCGCCAAGGAACTGTCCGCGGACATCAAGGGACTGCTCGCCGCCGCCCTCGGCGTCACCGGCGACGCCGCCCCCGGGCCGAGCGCCGCCGAGGTCGTCCTGCGTCCGTCCCGGATCACCGCCGAGGACCTCAGGGCCCTGGCCGGCGCCGTCGGTGAGACCCACGTCAGCGCCGCCGACGCCGACCGGCTGCCCCGGGCCGGCGGCAAGTCCACCCCCGACCTGCTGCGCCGCCGCAGCCGCGAGGCCCAGGACGCCCCCGACGCCGTCGTGCTGCCCGGCGACGAGGCCGAGATCGCCGCCGTCCTCGCCGTCTGCGCCGAACGCCGGATCGCCGTCGTCCCGTTCGGCGGCGGCACCAGCGTCGTCGGCGGGCTCGACCCCGAGCGCGGCCCCTTCCAGGCCGTCATCTCGCTCGACCTGCGCCGCCTCGACCAGCTGCTCGCCCTCGACGAGACCTCCGGCGAGGCCGTCCTCGGCGCCGGGCTCACCGGCCCCGCGGCGGAGGCGCTGCTCGCCGAACACGGCTGGGAGCTCGGCCACTACCCGCAGAGCTTCCGCTACGCCACCATCGGCGGCTTCGCCGCCACCCGCTCCTCGGGCCAGGACTCGGCCGGGTACGGGCGCTTCGACGAGATGGTCCGGGGCCTGCGCGTGGTCACCCCCGCCGGGACGCTCGACCTCGGCCGGGCCCCCGCCTCCGCCGCCGGGCCCGACCTGCGCCAGCTGTTCCTCGGCTCCGAGGGCACCCTCGGCGTGATCACCGCCGTGCGCCTGCGGGTCCACCCGCTGCCCGCCGTCAAGGCCTACGAGGCGTGGAGCTTCCCCGACTTCGCCACCGGGACGGCCGCGCTGCGCACCGTCGAGCAGCAGGGCACCGGCCCGACCGTGATCCGGCTCTCCGACGAGGCCGAGACCATGGTCAACCTCGCCACGACCGAGCAGATCGGCGGCGCCCCCGCCGTCACCGGCTGCCTGGCCGTCACCGTCTTCGAGGGCACCGCCGAACAGGTCGCCGCCCGGCACGACCTCACCCGCGAGGTGCTGCTCGCCGCCGGCGGAACCTCGCTCGGCGAGCCGCCCGCCCGGGCCTGGGAGCACGGCCGGTTCAACGCCCCCTACCTGCGCGACTCCCTGCTCAGCGCCGGCGCGCTGTGCGAGACCCTGGAGACGGCGGCCGAGTGGGGCCGGCTGGCCGAACTGCGCACCGCCGTCACCGAGGCGCTCACCACCGCCCTGCCCGGCGCGCTCGTGCTCTGCCACATCTCGCACGTCTACCCGACCGGCGCCTCGCTCTACTTCACCGTCGTCGCCGCCCTCGGCGAGGACCCGCTCACCCGGTGGGGCGCCGCCAAGCGGGCCGCCGGCGACGCCATCGTGCGCAGCGGCGGCACCATCAGCCACCACCACGCCGTCGGCGCCGACCACCGGCCCTGGATGACCGAGGAGATCGGCGACCTCGGCGTGCGCATCCTGCGCGCCGTCAAGGCCGAACTCGACCCGGCGGGCATCCTCAACCCCGGGAAGCTGATCCCGTGACCGGCCCGAGAACCGTCATCCGCAGGGTCACCGTTCTCACCAACCCGGCGGCGGGCATCGGCCACGCCGAACCCGCCGCCCACCGGGCCGTCGCCCGGCTGCGCGCCCTCGGCGTCGAGGTCGAGCCGCAGGCCGGGCAGTCCGCCGACGACGCCGTCCGCCTCGCCCGCGAGGCGGCGGCCGGCGGGGCCGACGCGGTGGTCGTGGTCGGCGGCGACGGCATGGTCAACCTGGCCCTCCAGGCCCTCGCCGGCACGGCCGTCCCGCTCGGCCTGATCCCGGCCGGCACCGGCAACGACCACGCCCGCGAGTACGGCCTGCCGATCGACTCCCCCGAGGCCGCCGCCGAGGTCATCGCCGCCGGCCGCACCCGCGGCGTCGACCTCGGCCGGATCACCGGCCCGGACGGCGCCGTCCGCTGGTACGGCTCCGTCCTCGCCAGCGGCTTCGACTCGCTGGTCAGCGACCGCGCCAACCGGCTGCGCTGGCCCCGCGGCCGGATGCGCTACAACCTCGCCATCCTCGCCGAGTTCGCCAACCTGCGCCCGCTGCCGTTCCGGCTCACCCTCGCCGACGGCACCGTCATCGAACGCGACCTCACCCTCGCCGCCGTCGGCAACACCCGCAGCTACGGCGGCGGCATGCTGATCTGCCCGGCCGCCCTGCCCGACGACGGACTGCTGGACGTCACCCTCGTCGACGCCATGCCCCGGCTGCGGATCGCCCGCTTCTTCCCCACCCTCTTCAAGGGCACCCACACCACCCACCCGGAGGTCACCACCTTGCGCACCGAGTCGCTGCGGATCGAGTCCCCCGGCATCACCGCCTACGCGGACGGCGAGTTCATCACCGCCCTCCCCGTCGACGTGGCGGTCCACCGCGAGGCCCTCCGGCTGCTGGTGCCCTGACCCCCCGGCTCCCTGGCTCCCCGGCACCCTGGCTCCCTGGCTCCCTGGCTCAGCCGACCAGGCGGCGGCGCCAGAGCAGGGGGCGTATCTCGATCGCGTCGGAGGGGTCGCCGCTCCAGAGCGTCGGGAGGCCGACGGCCGCCAGGGCGGTGACCACCTCCTCGCCGATGGCCGTGGTGGTCGCCGGGGAGCCGTCGAAGCCGCCGTAGAGCAGGGACAGGCCGTGGCCGGCGGCGGCCGACTCGGTGCACTGGGAGTGGAAGTAGACGAAGCCCCGGGCCTCCGGCCGCCCGGCCGCGCCGATCTCCGCCTCCCCGCAGGAGCGGCAGCAGGTGAAGTCCTCCCGAGCGGTGATGCCGGCCGCCTCCAGAGCGGCGAACGCGCGGGCGAGGCGTTCCGGGTCGGTCTCGCCGATCCAGCCGCTCTGCTCGCCGATCCGCTCCAGCCAGAGCCGGTCGGCGAGTTGCTCGGCCTGGGCCGGGGAGAGCGGGCGGCGCTCGCCGGAGACCAGGTACTCCTCGGCGTGCTCGGCGAGCCCGGCGCGGTCGGTGTAGCCGCAGGCGAGGGTCAGCCGCAGCTGCTCCTCCAGCTGCTGCCGTTCCTCGGGCTCCAGCACCGGCGCGGGCACCGGCTCGGCGGCCGGGCCGAAGTCCAGCCGCTCCCACGCCAGGGCGTCACCCCAGCCCGGCTCCTGCCGTGCCCAGGCCGTCATCGCCGTGAGCACCGTCTCCGGACCGTCCACCCGCACCTCGAAGTGCCGCGCGGCGGAGCCGTCGCGGTGCTCCAAGGTGTAGTCGCCGCCGGCCTTGTGCCAGACCTGGATGTACACGTCCGGCAGGTCCGGTATCCGCTGCACGACGAGGAAGGTGTCGGCCCCGGCGCCGATGCGCCGGACCAACCCCGCCAGTTCGTCCGCGGTCACCCTGAGGTGCCGCGCGTCGTTCGTCTGCACCGTGATCGCCAGCATGACGTCACCCTCGCACAGCCCACCGACAATCCGGACGGCGCGGGCAAGGTCCTGCCGGACCGGGCCCCTAGCCGACGTACGACCCGGCCCGCAGCCGGTAGACCACGGTGTGCCGGAGCGGCCCCTCCGGTACGTCGGGGTCCTCGAAGTCGTCGGCGGGGTCGTGGGTCATCCCGAGGCGGCGCATCACGGCCTGGGAGCGCAGGTTGCCCGCAGTGGTGAGGGCGAGGACCTCGGGGAGGGCGAGCGTGCCGAAGCCGTACCCGAGGAGGGCGCGGGCGGCCTCGGTCGCGTAGCCGTGGCCCCAGGCCGACCGGGCCAGCCGCCAGCCGATCTCCACGCCCGCGACCGGGGCCTGCTCCTCGACGTCGTCCAGGCCCGCGAAGCCGACGAACTCGCCGCTCTCCCGCACCTCGACGGCCAGCCAGCCGTACCCGCGCCGCTCGATGACCGCCTCGTACCGCGCCACCGAGGCGTCGCTCCGCTCGCGGGTGAGCGGGCCGCCGAGGTGTTCGCGGACCTCCGGGTCGGCGTTCATCGCGGCCCAGGGGGCGAGGTCGGAGTCCCGCCAGCGGCGGATCAGCAGGCGGTCGGTGCGCAGTTCGTTCATGCCCCCACTCAACGGCACCCCGCCCGCCCGGACAAGCGGGATTCCGGGCGGGCGTGCGGGTACGGGCAGCCGGCGCGGCCCACGACCGTCACACGCCCCGGCACGCGACCGTCACACGCCCCGGGTCGCGGCCCTCACACGCCCCGGGTCGCGGTGACCCGCCCCGACGTGATCGCCTCGACCAGCTCGCGGTGATCGGCCGCCGTGCGGTCCGCGTACCGCAGGGCGAAGTCGGCGACGGCCTCGGCGAAGGTGTCGGCGCTGCCCAGGTAGCCGGAGATGGCGAGCCGGTCGCCGGTGCGGGCGTGGGCGCGGGCGAGGGTGCGCCCGCACAGGTCGGCGTAGCGGCGCAGCCCGCCGGGGGTCATCGTGTCGACGTCCACCGAGCCCTTCATGTCGCGCAGTTGGCGGCCGTAGAAGTGCCGGCCGGCGGGGCCGGTGGTCCAGCCGAGGAAGATGTCGCTGGCGGCCTGCATCAGGTGCTGCCCGGTGACCACCCGGCGCCCGCCGTGGTGGACGGCGACCTCGGCGTCCACCCGGCCGGGCGGCAGGTGGTCCTCCAGCACCGACCGACCGGCCTCCTTGAGCTGGAGGAACAGCGGTTCGCCGAGGTCCCGGCCCTCCAGCAGCACGATGTAGCAACGGGTGCCGACGCTGCCGACGCCGACCACCTTCATCGCCACGTCCACGAAGCGGTAACGGTCCAGCAGGACTCTCCGGTCCTCGGCGAGGGTAGCCCGGTAGTCACTGAACACCTGTCCGGTGTCGCGCAGTTCGTTCCGCTTCAGCTCCTCGATCAGTGGCGGCGAGCCGATGATCCGGCGCCGCCCGTCTCGTTCCTCGGTGAGCTTGCCGAAGGCCTGGAGGCTGGTGCGGCGCCGGGCGTGGTCGAGGTCGGCCCGCACGGCCTTGCGCCGGCGGGTCCCGCGGATCAGCGGCAGCAGGTCGGCGGTGTCGATCCGGCTGTACCAGACGTCGAGTTCGCCGAGCCCGGCCAGGCGGCGCATCGCGGTGGCGTAGCCGTGGACGGCGGTGCGGGCGGCGCGCCGGGCGCGTTCGTCGTCCTGACCGTTGCCGCGGGCGGCGACCGCGATGCTGGCGGCCAGCCGCTTGACGTCCCACTCAAAGGGGCCGGGGTGGGTCTCGTCGAAGTCGTTGACGTCGAAGAGCAGGGCGCGTTCCGGCGAGGCGTACACCCCGAAGTTCAACAGGTGGGCGTCACCGCAGAGTTGGACGGTCAGCCCGGTGTCGGGGACGGCTGCGAGGTCGGCGGCCATCACGGCGGCGGCGCCGCGCAGGTAGCCGAACGGGCTGTCGGCCATCCGGCCGTAGCGGATCGGCAGCAGCCGGGTGATCCGGTCGGCGCCCTGGGCCTCCAGCACGCCGAGCGGGTCGGGCCGGTCCGCGGCCGGGATCCAGCGGCCGTGCTCGGAGCGGGAGACGCGCTCGCGGGCGGCCCGCCCGGTGCGGCGGCGTTCGGCGGGGGTGGTCATGGCGGCGGCTCCGTCCGTCGAGGGTGCCGGGGCGGGCACACCTCCCGACGACGCTAGGACACGCGTGCCGGAGGGCGCACCACCGCGCCCTCCGGCACTCGGCCGATCGGATGAGCCGGGGCCGGGAGATCAGGCCTCGGGCGGCTCACCCGACCGTGAAGTCCGCCATCATCGCCATGTCCTCGTGCTCCAGGTTGTGGCAGTGCATCATGTACGTCCCCGCGTAGTCGGTGAAGCGCACCAGCACCTCCACCGCCTCGGCCGGCCGCAGGTCGACGGTGTCCTTCCAGCCCGCGTCCCAGGGCCCGGGATCCCCGCCGTTGCGCCCGATCACCTGGAAGTGGTCCAGGTGGACGTGCACGGGGTGGTGCACGTCGCTGGAGAAGCGCCAGCGCTCGACGCTGCCGAGCGCGGGAGTGGCCAGGCTGCGTCCGGGCTCGTACGGGTCGCCGTTGATGGTCCAGCCGTCGCCGCGGCTGCGCCGGAAGGCGAAGTCGCGGGTGGCGACGACCTCGCCGGCGTCCAGTTCCTCGACGGCGGACAGCTTCTCGGGCACCTTGGCGTCGTCGGTCACCGCCCGGGAGGAGACGTCGAAGCGCATCACCTCGGCGGTGCGGCCGCTGCCGAAGCGGTTCAGCAGGCGCACCCGGGTGCCGGGCGGGAAGCGGGAGAAGTCGACCACCACGTCGAAGCGTTCGGCGGGGGCGATCTCGATCGCGTCGTGGCCGACCGGGGCGGCGAGCAGGCCGCCGTCGGAGCCGATCTGGACGAAGGCGTCGCCGCCGGACGGCTGCGGGTCCAGTTCCAGCCGGTAGAGCCGGGCGTTGGAGGCGTTGAGCAGCCGCAGCCGGTAGTGCGCCCGGTCGACGTCCAGGCGCGGCCAGGGCGCACCGTTGACCAGGATGACGTCGCCGAGGACGCCGTTCATGTACGCGTCGGTGACGCCGGGGACGGTCGGCGAGACGTCGGCGGAGGGGTACTTGAAGGAGCCGTCGGCGGCGAAGGCGCGGTCGGCGAGCATCAGCGGCAGGTCGCGTTCGCCGCGCGGCAGCGGCAGGGCGCCGTCCTCGTCGTCCTGGACGAGGTGGAACCCGGACAGACCGCGCCAGACGCCGGGGCCGGTGAAGCCCATCCGGTGGTCGTGGTACCAGAGGGTGGCGGCGCGCTGCTTGCCCGGATAGGTGTGGGTGCGCTCGCCGACCACGTTGCGGCCGCTCTGGTGCCGCATCCCCGGCATGCCGTCCATCTCGGAGGCGGCGGAGGCGGCGGAGGCGGCGGAGGCCGTGGAGGCCGTGGAGCCGACCGGCAGCAGCAGGTCGATCGGGTAGCCGTCGCTGTCGGCCGGGGTGTGGCCGCCGTGCAGGTGGACCACGGACGGCACCGGCAGCTGGTTGCGGTGCTTGACCACGGCGGCCCGGCCGGAGCGGGTGACCAGCGTCGGCCCGGGGTAGGTGCCGCCGTACGTCCAGGCCTCGGTCTTCACCCCGGGCAGGATCTCCAGCTCGGCGACCTGCTGGGTGATCTCGTAGTAGTCGTTGGTGCCGTCTGTGCGCACCGGCTGGAGCACGGCCGGCACCGGCAGCGGGGTCTGGAAGGCGGCGGGCAGGTCGAGGTCGCTGGCGAGCAGCCGCCCGGGGCGGCCCTCGGCGAACAGGTGGGCGGCCGAGGGCCCGGCGACGGCGGCCAGCGCGCCCGCGCCGAGCACGGAGGCGCCGATGCCGAGGAAGCGGCGACGGTTCACCGCTTCACCTCCAGCGGCCCGCCGGGGCGCGGCAGCCGTCCGCTGCCGTCCGGACCCGCGCCGGGCCGGCCCTCCCGGGCGGGCAGCGGCAGCCGCCAGGTGCCGACCAGCCCGAACAGGATGCCGCTGACCAGTAGCACGCCCAGGGTGACGTGCACCCCGGTCGCCCGCGCGTAGCCGGCGCCGATCTGGCCGATCACGGCGACGGTGAGCAGGGCGGTGGTCCACAGCGGCCGGAGCGGGCCGCCGCCGGGCCGGCGCACGAACCCGGCCACCACCAGCTGGATGACCACCACGGTGGCCAGCGTCATCGCGTTGCCCTCGTGGTCCTTGAGGGAGTCGTAGGTGCCGTTGAGGAAGCTGCCGGCGAGCATCGTCTGGAGCACGGCCAGCAGCGCCAGGGTGGTGCTGGTGATGCGCAGGAGGATCAGCGGCCAACGGGGCGCGGGGGCGGCAGGAGGCCTGCTCATGTCGGGGGCTGGGCTGCTCATGTCGGGGGCTACTCTCTGCTTCGGGCGGGGAGGTCGGGGCGGGCGGAGCGTAGCTGATGATGCGTCATGATCAGTCGCCCGAAGGGACATCGGACCGTCCGGCCGTTCCGTTGCGCCCGGTTACCACGGGGTTCGTCACCCGTGCGGGCGATCCGCTCCGGCGTTCCCCCAGCGGACCTGGGCCGCCGGGCGGGGCCCTAGACCCGGTCGGCGGCGATCCCGAGGTAGCCCGCGCGCAGCTCGGCCAGCAGCGGGTGGCCGGGGTCGAAGGCGGTACCGTCGACGGCGGCCAGCGGGCGCAGCCCGACGCCCGCGTTCACCGCGAAGGCAGCGTCGAAGCGCCCCAGCCCGGCGGCGTGCACCGGCTCCCGGGACTGCGGGCCGCCGTACGCACCGGCCAGCAGCGCCCCGGTGACGCCGGGCAGGCTGGGGCCCTCCGGCCAGACCAGCCGGCGCCCGGCCAGGAAGCCGACGTTCCAGGTCGCGCCCTCCAGCACCAGGCCGTCGTCATCGGTCAGCAACACGTCGTCGTAGCCGTCGAGTTGGGCCGCGCGGCGGTGCTGGACCAGCCCGAACAGGCCGACGTGCTTCACCTCCGGGAGCTCGCGCCGGTAGGCGACCGTCCGCACCCGCAGCGGGGCCGGCTCGGTGCTCCCGGCCGGGCGGGTGGTCACCAGCAGGACGGGGGCGGCCGGGGCGCCCGGGCGCTCCAGGCCCAGCGCGGGGTCGTAGCCGGTGACCCGGACGATCACCGGCGCGCCGTCGGCCGGCAGCACCGCGCGGATCCGCTCCCGGATCACCGCCCGGTCCGGCTCGACGCCGAACAGCGCCCGGCCGTCCCGGGCCAGCCGGTCCAGGTGCAGCGCCAGACCGCGCACGCCGCCCGCCTCGACCCGCAGGGTGGTGAAGTGCCCGTAGTTCAGCAGCCCCAGGGCGGCGAGCCGCGCCGGGTCGGCGGGCGCGCCGTCGATCTCGATCTCAGCCATCCTCCGAGTCTGCCAGCCGCGGGGGCGGCGAGGCGCGTGCTCCGGCGTCGCGCGCCCGGCGGGAATTGTCAGGCACGCCCTAGCCCTAGGGTGCCGCCACCGGGCGGTAGGGGCTCGCCACCGGGCGGCCCGTACCACGGGCGGCCTGCTCGAACTCCTCGATCTTGTAGGCCAGCCCCTCCGGCTCACCGGCCTCGGCCCAGCGCCACGCCTCCGCCCACCACTGCGGGCCGCGCACCAGCGGGCGGCCCGCCAGCGCCAGGTACAGCGCCAGCGTCGACCGGGCGTACTCGTGCACCCAGCCGTCACAGCCCCGGTAGTCCGCCGTCTCGTCCAGCCGCAGCCAGCGGCCCTCCTGCCCGGCGGCCAGTATCGGCACCCAGCCGCGCTGCCGGTCGGCGACCAGCAGGAGCAGCCGACCGTCCTCCTCCCGCACCCGGTGGAGCGGCAGTTGGGGCATCCGGGCGAAGGACAGCGAGCGCTTCCAGCCCACCACCCAGAGCCCGCGGCGCAGGTAGTAGCGGACGGCCGACTGCCACGCCCAGTGCGCCTCCAGCCGGAAGCCGGGCAGGCCCTCGGCGGCGGCCGCCGCGTACACCTCATCCAGCGCCCCGGCGGCCAGCCCGCGCCCGCGCGCATCGGGCCGTACGTAGAGGGAGGAGACGGCGAGCTGGCTCGGGCCCTTGGTCCAGTTGTCGACCGCGACCGTCCCGACGACGGCGTCCCGCTCGTCCCGGATCCAGTACCGGCGCCGGTAGAGCTCCCCGCCCGGCCACTCCCGGCCGCTCTCCCCCAGCCGCTCCCGCCAGCCGCGCTCGGCCGCGGGATCCAGTGCGTCCGGATCCACCAGCTCGCCCAGCCCGCCCTCCACCAGGGACGCCAAGTCCCAGAGGGCGAACCGCCGTTCCTCTCCCTCGACGGCCGCCCGCAAGCGCACCCCCGCCGCCAACCGGTCCTGCGCCCGCTCGACCGCCGCATCCCACGACCTCACCACGGGGGCCACCCTAGCGGCCCTCCGGGCACGACCCGTAATCCGCCGGGCACCGAACGTCAGGCCCGCCCGGGCCGCCGGACCGACCGTCCTCCGGGGCGGCCGCGGGCCGGGCCCCGGGTGACCGGGTCAGGACGACGGCGGCGACCACCAGGACGCCGCCGGCCAGGGCGTTCCAGCCGACGGGTTCGGCGAGCAGGGCGGCACCCAGGGCGGTGGACCACAGCGGCATGACGTAGGTGACGGCCGAGGCGACGGCGGTACCGGCGGCGCGGACCAGCCCGAGGTTGAGCAGGTAGGCCAGGCCGGTGCCGAGGGCGCCGAGCACCAGCAGGGCGGTCGCGGCCGCTCCGCCCGGCCAGTGCGGGGCTCCGCCGGCGGCCGGCGCGATCAGGGCCAACTCTACGGTGGCGCAGGTGATCTGGGCCGCGGAGAGGGTGGTGGCGGTCTCCGGTCGGCCGGACAGGAAGCGGCGCAGATAGGCGAAGCCCGCGCCGTAGCAGCAGGCGGCGGCCAGGCAGGCGAGGGCGCCGGTCAGCTCGCCCGCGCCCAGCCCGCGCCACACCCCGAGCACGGTGAGCACCCCGACGAAGCCGAGCGCGAGGCCGGCGAGCCGGCGGGCGCCCGGGCGGCGCTCCTCGGGGACGGTCAGCACCGCGAACAGCAGGGCGAACAGCGGAGTGGTCGCGTTCATCACCCCGGCCAGCACCGAGCTCACCCTGGTCTCACCGAACGAGAACAGGGTGAACGGCACGGTGTTCAGCAGCACCGCGACCGCCGCCGAGTGCCCCCACAGCGCCCGGTCGCGCGGGGCCCGTCCGCCGCGCAGCAGCAGGACGGCCCACAGCGTGGTGGCGCCCAGCAGGCTGCGCCAGAGCGCCACCCAGACCGGCGGCACCCCCGCGTCGACCGCCACCTTGATCAGGGCGAAGCTGGCGCCCCAGATCACCGACAGTGCCACGAAGCCCGGCCACCAGCGCCGCACTCCGACCACCTCCCTCTCCGTCCGGTGTCGCTGGACAGAGGGTGGCCCCCCGGCGGAACATGAGTCCAACAAGTGGCGGTACGGCGAGGATGAGGAAGTCTCATGGCCCAGGACGTCAACCTGGCCCAGCTCAGGGCCCTGGTCGCGGTCGCCGACACCGGCGGCTTCGGCGCCGCCGCCGACGAACTGGGCATCAGCCAGTCCGCCGTCTCGCACGCCGTCGCCGCGCTGGAACGCTCGCTCGGCGCCCCCGTGCTGCGGCGCGGCGCCCCGTGCCGCCCCACACCACTCGGCGAGCAGGTGCTGCCGCACGCCCGTACCGCCGTCGCCTCCGCGGCCGCGGTGCGCACCATCGCCACCCGGCACTCCGGCGGCCCCACCGGCACCGTCCGGCTGGCCGCGCCGGTCACCGTCTGCCAGGCCCTGCTGCCGGGGCTGCTGCGGGCCTGGAAGGAGGCGTACCCGCAGGTCACCGTACGGGTCTTCGAGGGCGAGGACGCCGAGCTGCCCACCTGGCTGGAGGCCGGCACGGTGGACGCCGCCGTCCTGGTCGACGCCGGCCCGTTGCCGCCCGGGGCGGTCGCCCTCGGCGCCGACTCGATGCACGCCCTGCTGCGCCGTGACCACCCGCTGGCCGATCAGGAGACCGTCCACGTGGGCGAGTTGGAGGACGACGACTTCCTGCTTTCGGAGGGCGGCTGCGAACGCCACATCCGCGAGGCCTACCGCCGGGCCGGCGCCCGCTTCACCCCCCGGCACCGCATCCGCGACCTCAACACGCTGATCGGCATGGTGCACGCGGGCGTCGGGGTCTCGGTGATGCCGGCCCTGGCGCTGACCATGCTGCCGGCCGACTGCGTCCTGATCCCGATCCGCCCGGCCGTGCACCGCACCCTGACCCTCACCGGCCCCACCGGCCGCCCCTGGTCCCCGGCGGTCAGCGGACTGCTCGCGTCCCCCACGCTCGACGGGCTGCTCGTGGGGCCGGGCGCCCCCGTCCAGGCCTAGGGTCTGTCCCTCGCGGCTTGACCTCCTTGGGGTTGACCGCCATTCCCGAACAGGTCTATACCAGTGATGACCATCGGCAACCACCCGCCGCCGACGGTCCGTTCGGCCGTCCCGCCACCCCCACACCCGGCGCGACCAGGCCCGTCACCCCACACCGCCGTCTCCTGGAAAGGCCTCCGATGGAGCGCGCTCTTCCCCCACAGCCCGCCGCCCCGCAGCCCGCCGCCCCGCAGCCCGCCGCCCCCCGCGGACGCGGCCCCCGCCGCACCGCCCTCGCCGTGGCCGGTGTGCTCGGCCTGGTCGCCGGCGGCTTCGCCGCACTGGCCGGCACCGGCCCCGCCTCCGCCTCCACCACCGCCGGCGCCGGCCTGGGCAGCAACTGGTACGCCTCCGCGCCGTACCTGATGCCCGAGGACAACAGCCCGCCGGACGCCGCCGCCGTGATGGACGCGACCGGCCAGAAGGCCTTCCAACTGGCCTTCATCCTCGCCCAGGGCAACAGCTGTTCGCCCGCCTGGGGCGGCACTTCCCCGATCGACTCGGACACCACCATGCCCGGCGTCATCCAGACCATCCGCGGCAAGGGCGGGGACGTCTCGGTGTCGGTCGGCGGGTACGGCGGCACCAAGCTGGGCCAGGTCTGCGGCACCCCGGAGGCGACCGCCGCCGGCTACCAGCAGGTGGTCACCAAGTACGGCCTCAAGGCGATCGACTTCGACCTGGAGGAGCCGGAGTACGAGAACACCGCCGCCATCCACAACGAGATCGGCGCGGCCCACATCCTCCAGCAGAACAACCCCGGCCTGTACATCTCGATCACCACCGCCGGGACCAACGCCGGCACCGGCTGGTTCGGCACCCAGATGCTCAACGAGGCCAAGTCCCAGGGCTTCACGCCGAACAACTACTCGATCATGCCGTTCGACGGCGGCTTCAACGGCGCCGCCGCGCAGACCGACGCGCTGGTGAAGTTCAACCAGATCCTGCAGACCACCTTCGGCTGGAACGAGGCCACCGCGTACGCCCACGAGGGCGTGTCGATGATGAACGGCCGCACGGACGCCGCCGAGTACTTCCACCAGGCCGACTTCCAGAGCGTGCTGGACTTCGCCACCGCGCACGGCCTGGCCCGCTACACCTTCTGGTCGGTCAACCGGGACCGCCAGTGCGCGGGCAACGTCGACCCGGGCCTGTCCGGCTCCTGCTCCAGCGTGGCGCAGAGCGACTGGGACTTCACCAAGTACACGGTGAAGTTCGCCGGGGCGACCCCGCCCACCACCCCGCCCACCACTCCTCCGACCACGCCCACCGGCAGCCCGACCGGCAACCCGGGGACGTGCACCGCCCCGGCGTGGAGCGCGAGCACCACGTACACCGCGGGCGCCAAGGTCTCGTACAACGGGCACGACTACCACGCCAAGTGGTGGACGCTGAACGAGGTGCCGAGCGCCAGCGGCCAGTGGGGCGTCTGGGGCGACGACGGCCCCTGCTGACCCGGGCCGCCGAACGGCGTGCGGCGGGTGTGGTGAACGCCCGCCGCACGTACGTCAGTTGCCCGCGAACCGCTCCCGCAGCCCGGCCAGCACCCGGGCCGCCTCGGCCAGCCCGGCCGCCTCGCAGCGGGCGATGCCGGCGGTCAGTCGGGCCACCGCCGCCCCTGGGCGGCCGAGGTCGCCCTCGATCAGCGCGGCCAGCCGGACGGCCTCCGCCCGCAGCGACTCGACCTGCGCCGACCCGGCCGGTTCGTCCGCCTGCTCGTACACCGCGATCGCCCGCTCCACCTCGGCGAGCGCCTCCTCGTGCCGGTCCGCGACGGCCAGGCAGCGGCCCCGCTCGTAGTGCGAACCGCCGCGCAGGTACCAGCCGCTGTACTCCTGGCCGAGCCGTTCGGCGGTGTCGCCGAGGGCGTCCGCCTCGGCCAGCAGGGCGAGCGCGGCGTCCAACTGCTCCGCTCCCCGGTTGCACATCATCAGCTGGGCCAACTCCCGTATGGTGGCGGCCAGCTGGTCGACCTGCGGGGCCTTGTCGTGCGCCTCCCGGGCCCGCCCGAGGGCGGCCTCGGCGGCGTCCCAGCGGTCCGCCCGGGCGAGGGCCAGGGTGGCCTCGCAGGCGACCATGGTGTGGGTCTGCTGGTCCTCCCAGTCGGCGACCAGCTCGGCCAGTCGCAGGTACTCCTCGGCCGCGTCCCGGTGCTCCTCCAGGTCGACCAGGCCCCGGGCGAGGTCCAGCCGGGCCTGGGCGAGCATCCGGACGTCCAGTTCGGCGGCGGCCGCGGCGTCCAGCACCGACTCCAGCACGGCCACCGCGTCGGCCGCCCGGCCGGTGCCGCGCAGCACGTCGGCCAGCTGCAACCGCACCTGGGCCGCCTCCTGGACGGCCTCGGCGCCCTGCCGGTCGTAGCGCGCGGCGGCCTCCGACAGCGCCCGCACCGCCCCGCCCAGGTCCTCGGCCCGCAGGCTCGCGTGGCCGAGCATCATGTACGTCGGCGCGTACGGGTAGCCGTCCTCGCCCCAGCGCACGGCCTCGGCCAGCGCCCGGTGGAAGACCTCGACGGCCTGACCGGCTTCGCCCTGCTGCAGCAGCACCTGACCGAGCAGGCCGAGCACCCGCGGGGTGTGCCAGGGCAGCTCGGCGGCCTCCAACTGGTCCAGCACCTCGCGCAGTTCGGCGGCGGCCTCGACGAAGCGGCCCTGTCGGGCGGCGGCGTCGGCGGTGTACTGGCGAGAGGTCGCGGACCGACGGGCGGAGCCGAGTTCGACGGCGGTGCGCCGGTAGGCGCCGACGGCCGCCTCGAAGCGCTCGACGGCCCCGGCGGCGGGTTCGGGCAGCGCCTCGACCAGGTCGTGGTGGGCGGCGTAGGCGCGCACTTGGAGGACGATCAGGTAGTCGTCGTCGGGCATCGCGCCCTCGGCACGCAGCTCCTCGGCCCGGGCCAGGGCGGCGTCCAGCGCCGTCCAGTCGGACACCACGCCCTCGACGTCGCCGAGTTCGACGATCAGCGCCCGGGTGCGGGCCATCAGCGCCGGGCCGGGCAGCCCTGCCCGCTGGTACAGCTCGGCGGCCTCCAGCAGGCCCGCCGTGCCCTCGGCGTGGTCGTCGCGCTGGACTGCCCGGTGGGCGCGCTGCTCGGCTAGTTCGGCGCTCAGCAGTTCCGGGCCGCCGAGTCCGGCGTCCGCCGGGAAGGCGAAGCCGTCGGCGGCGGCGCGTTCGGCGATCCGCTGCCACAGCCGGTCGGCGTCCGGGTGACCGAGGAGCTCCAGTTCGCGGGCCCGCCGCACCAGGGCGGCGAAGTCCTCCGGCTCCGCCTCGACGGCGCGCCGCGGCGCCGGGGCGACGGCGGGGCCCGCCGCAGCCAGCTCGGGCGCGGCGGCGGCCCGTACTCCCAGGGCCAGCGGCTCGGCCAGCAGCGGTGCGGCGGCCAGCCGGGCGCGGCGGGCGGCGCCGACCGCATCGGTGCCGTTGCGGGCGTCGAAGCGGGCGGCCAGGGCGTCGGCCTCGGCGCGCAGGTGGGCGAGCAGGGTGTCGACCGTCCAGGCGGTGCCGGCCGGACCGCTGACCGCGAGTTCGCCGTGGCCGGCCGCGGCCAACGCGGCGACCAGCACCTCGACGCCGGTCAGGAACTCCAGCCGGGCGGCGGGCTCGCCGGTCACCGTGAACAGCTCGCGGTTCTCGGCGAGCAGTTCCAGGCCGCGCGGCTCGTTGCCGGACAGCGCGCAGAACTCGATGTGCCGGCCGATCGCCGCCAGCATCGCGGCCTTGCCGCGGGCGTAGCGGTAGCCGGTCAGGTGCGCGGAGCGGGCCTCGTCGGTGCGGCCCCTGCGCAGCAGCGGCAGCAGGGCGGTGGCCTGGCTGAGGTAGGGCTCCTGCTCGCAGCCGGAGCGGCCGTCCAGCACCGGGGCGAGGACCTCCAGCGCGCGGGCGTCGTCCCCGGCGGCCAGGAAGTGCTCGGCCCGGGAGCGGGTCTCGCAGGCGTGGCAGTCGCTCAGCTCGGTGCGCGGGCGGGCCGCCCACAGCTCGTAGGCGTCCTGGACGCCGACGCCGGTCTGCGCGGCCAGGTGGTAGCGCTGGGCGTAGTACGGCTGGAGGTCGTAGCCGGCCGTGCGGTAGCGGTCGCGCAGTTCGGTGTGCCAGCGCCGGATGGCGGACAGCGGGACGTCCGGGGTGTCCAGGAGCGCGGTGGCCACCCACTTGAAGCGCCAGTACACCTGGTGCCGGGACCAGTCGCCGAAGCCGTCCGGGTCCTGGTCCCAGAGCTTGAGCACCCGGGCGAAGACCACCGGGCTCTTGCTGCGCTCGCCGTCGTACTCGTAGGCCTCCATGAGTTCGAGCAGGGCCATCGCGCGGACCCCGGTGTCCTCGAACTGCTCGGCGGCGTCGACGAGTTCCTCGGCCGTGACGGTGCGGGTGCGGCCGTAGGGGCGGGCGTCGTTCTCGCGCAGCGCGGCCATCACCGCGTCGGGAGTGTCCAGCATCACGCCTCCTTCGGGCCGTGGTGATCCGGGCCGGCCGCCTCGTGGCCGAGCATGGCGTGGTCGAGCAGGCTGATGAACGAACGGTTCAGCAACGCGGATTCGCTGGCCTTGAGCGGGCGGCGGGTCATCAGCACCGCCTGCCCGTACAGCGCCTCGACGGCGGTGACGGCGAGGTCCCGGTCGGTGACGGTGGCGGCCCGGCGCACCAGCGGGTTGAGGTGGTTCAGCACCAGCTGGGCGCGGGGCACCTCGGCGCGCAGCGAGCCCAGGATGTCCGCCCACAGCCCGTCGGCCTCGTCGGCGAGTTGGGCTCGGGTGCGCTCGTGCCGGGCCTCCCGGTTGTCGAGCAGCAGGGCGGGCGCGCTGGTCGGGTGGAAGCTGCGCAGGGCGACGTCGCAGTCGAACCGGCCGACCACCTCGCGGGCGATCGCCAGGAAGGTGCCGGCCGCCAGCTCGGCCGCCGGGTCGACGGTGTCCAGGTGCGCGGTGACGGTGCCCGGGTCGAGGTCGGCCACCGAGACGCCGGGGCGGATCTCGGGCAGCCGGTGCACCAGGTCCCGGTCGTAGGTGTAGCCGCCGTTGACGACGCCGAGCCCGGCCGCCCCGGCGATCGGGGCGACCTGCCGGAACTCCTCGACCGTACGGGTCACCAGCACCACCGGGTGACTGCGGGCGAACTCGTCCAGGGTGACGTTGCCGTCGGTGGTCTCGAACGGCAGCCAGGGCAGCATCATCCGCAGCAACTCGTCGTCGTAGCGGGCGAGTTCCTTGACGGCCAGGTGGTGCACGGAGAGGAAGCGGTGCAGCAGCGCCGGGTCGCTCGCGGACAGGCCGGTGAGCCAGTCGCGGATCCGGGCGCCGAGCGCGTCGCGGACGGCGGCCAGCGTCTCGTCGGCGTACAGGCCCTCGCGCGAGGCGGTGGGGCGCAGCCCGTCGGTGTCCACCACGCAGCGGACGAAGAACGCCCAGTCCGGCAGCAGTTCGTCGGCCTGGTCGGAGAGCAGCATGCCCTTGAGGTGCACCCGGTGGCCGTGCCGGCGCGAGGGCGGGGCGGCGTCGGGCAGGACGTACGCGACGCCGCGCAGGCCGACCAGCGGGAGGTCCAGCTCGATGGTGTCGAGCGGGACGAAGTCGAAGGTGGACCGGCAGTACTCGGCGAGCGCGTCGCGCCGGGCGAGCGGGGAACCGTGCCGCTCGGCCCACGGCGGGGTGCGGTTGACCTGGTGCGCGGTGCCGCCCGCGTCGATCACGGTGACGTCGTGGCGCAGCAGGCTGCCGAAGTCCCGGGCGAGGGTGAGCACCCGGGCGGAGCGGGTCCACTCGGCGGCGTCGGCGCGCGGGGCGAGGGTGACGGTGGTACCGGGCTCGGACTTGGCCGAGGCGGGCAGGGTGCGGATGGTGTAACTGCCGTCCGACAGGCCGCGCCACTCGATCACCGGCGCGTCCGGGCTGCCCGCGTGCCGGGTGACCACCGTGATCTCGTCGGCGACCACGAAGCAGGCCAGCAGCCCGATGCCGAACTGGCCGATGAAGTCACTGCGGGCCCTGGCCAGGCCGTCCCCGTCCAGCCGGCCGTCGGCGTCGCGCTTGGAACTGCGGCCGATGGTGGCGAGGAAGGTGTGGACGTCCTGCTCGGTCAGGCCGATGCCGGTGTCGGTGACGGACAGCTCGTCGTCGGCCCGGACGGTGATGGCGGCCGGCGCCTCGGGGTCGAGGGCGCGGCGGGCGGAGATGGCGTCCACCGCGTTCTGCAGCAGCTCGCGCAGGTAGACCCGCGGGCTGGAGTAGAGGTGGTGGGAGAGCAGGTCCACCAGACCGCGCAGGTCCACCTGGAAGGTGTGCGCACTCGTCGGGTTGTCGGATGGGGACACCGGAGGCTCTTTCGGTCGCGGAAGTGGGTGTCGTTCGAAGCGGGCGTCAGTACCCGGCGCAGCGGTCGCGGTGGGCGCGGAAGGCCTTGACCGGATCGCCGGCCAGGTAGTGCCAGGGCGACTCGGTGACCAGGCCGTCCAGCGCGTCGAACAGCAGCCGGGCGGTCTTCGGCTGGCCGGCCAGCGAGAAGGCCATCGCGAAGGTGTTGAAGGTCCCCTGCCAGCCGCGGACCGGCACGAAGTCCGGGTGCAGGACGGAGCGGAACGCCGCCTCCTGCAGCTCGGCCACCACCGCGGCGCTGGTCAGGTAGGCGCGGTCCTCGCCGTCCGGGAGGTCCAGCCAGCGCTCCAGGTGGGCGAGCACCACCAGCTCGCCGAGCGGACTGCCCTCGGGGGCGGCCAGCATCGAGGAGCGGGCGAACTCGTGCATGGCCTCGTGCGAGCCGCCCCACTTGGCGCACAGCTGCTGCAGCCGCTGGCGGTGCGAGGCGCCGTGCCCGGGGGCGCGGCGCACCGCGGCCTCGAACCGGGCGGTGGCGACGTCCGGGCCGAGCGAGGCGCCGCGCGCGCTGATCTGCAGGAAGTACCAGGGGGCGAGCCAGGACGGCTCCCGCTCGGCGACCTCCAGCAGCTGCTCCTCGGCGACGTCCAGCCGCTGGTGGAACAGCTTCCACTGCTCCTCGGTGACGTGCTTGGCCCGGGCGCCGGTACGCGCCTCCCAGGCCCAGGTGACGTGCCGGGCGCCGGAGAGCAGCAGCGGCAGCGCGTCGTCGGGGGCGTCCGCGACCGCGCGGGCCGTCCACTCCTCGGCGCCGGCGGTGTCGGCGACCGCCGCGGCGAGGAAGGTCAGCTCGGTGCCGTCCGCGGCCGCCAGCGCCGGACGCAGCGCCGTCCAGTCCCCGGCGGCGGCCTGCCCGAGCACCAGCCGGACGGACTCGTCACCGAAGGACGGATCGATCCTCGGCTCGGCCCCCGGGACGGCGGGCGCCTCGGCGGCCCGTCTGCCGAACCCGAACCCGAACCCGCGCCGGCCGGCCCGGTCCTGCCCGCCCTCCCCGCCCGAGCGGCGTCGGAACAGCGGCATGTGTGGCCCCCTCGAACATCATCGGCATCAATCGCATGGCCGCACAGTGGCCACCCCAGAGGAGTACATATCACGCCCGGCCGACATCCGTTTCCCCAGCCCAGCGCCGTCCCCGGCCGGTGGGCCGCCACCCGGGAACGGGTGACATCTTGCTGCCTGACAGATTTCTGACACCGCGCAAGCGACCGCCCGGACCGACGATCGGTCAGGCTGTCTCCCGTGCACGCCATTCGCTTCCACCTGCGCGCCCCGCAGCACCCCGACGGCCCCCCGGCAACCCCGCACCCACCCTCCCCGGAGGCCGTCCGGGACGCCCTGGCACGCGGCCTGCCCGCCCCGGCGCGGATCGAACACGCCCGGATCCTGGTCGAGCCGACCGCCGTGGACGGCGTCGCCTTCGTCCTCGCCGACGGCCTCCTCACCGCCGAGGCCGCCCTCACCGCCGCCTGCACCACGCTGACCGGCCGGGCCGGCCTACTGCCCGACTGGCGGGTGCCGCACTGCGCACTGGACACCCTGCTGGCCCTCGGCCTGCACGAACTGCCGACCGTCCCGTAGGGACCGCCGCAGCGACCGTCAGGCCGCCCCGAGCCCGGCGTCCGGCACCTTCCCCGACTGCGCCTGTTCGATCCGGTTGACCAACATCACCGCGAACCGCCGCGCCGCCGGCAGGTCCACCGGACCGCCCTCCGTGGTCACACTCGCCACCACCGTGCCCGACCGCACCACGATGCTCACCCCGTCACCGTCCGCCAACGGCCCCACGAAGGCCTGGCTCTCACTGCCCAGCGCCGGCGCCTCCACCTTCCTGAACGGCCCGACCGGGTACGACGCATAGGTCTCCTTCGCCCGGCTCTTCGCGGCGTCCCGACTCGGCAGCGTCTCCACCAGGAAGCGCGTCACCAGATCCCCCGAGGAGAACCGCACCGACCCGCTGAGCGCCTTCCCCGTACACGGCGCCGCCGCCGTACAGGTGACCGAGTGATCGGCGGTGTCGACCTTGCGCTTCTCCTCCTGCCACCCCGCCATCGCCTTGGCGTCCGGCAGCACCTGCCCGACCACCTTGTCGTCCAGCAGCGCCGTCTCCAGATCCGCACTGGGCACCGCCACAGGCGCCGCCGCACTGCCGGTAGCCCCGGCCCCGGCAGCAGGCGCAGAGCTCGCAACCGCCCCACCCGGAGAAGCGGACCCCGTCACAGCCGGCGCCGAAGCCGTACCCGAACCCGCGCCCGCAGCCGTACTCGTAACCGAACCTGCTGCCCCCGCACCCCCCTTGGCACCCTCCGCCCCTCCGGACGAACACCCCACCAACACACCCGCCAGCACCCCGACCGCCACCACGACGGTGCCCCGCCGACCACCCATCCCCATGCGCCCACTCCCTTACGCCTGTCCGTGACCCCTCAAGATAGCGAGCACCCCGCATACGAACCGCCCCACCCCCTCCCCCCGCCCCCCCGGGGGGCCGGGGGGGGGCCCCGCGG
>NZ_JBHXEG010000007.1:134604-168101 GCF_042724935.1 Kitasatospora sp. NPDC127060 | reverse complement strand
GTCCAGGGCGACGACCCGGGTCTCCCCCTCCCCGTAGACCTTGTTGAGGCCGGTGGCGCGGGCGGCCGCCAGGCCGGTACGGACGGCGGTTGCGGTCGACGTGGTCACGGGGGTGCTCCTTGCTGGTCCGCGGATTCGTACCTCCATGCTCGGCTGCGTGATCATGGTTCTGCGTCGCTCCGCCGAACGGTTGGCCCGACCACCGCTGGGCGTACGGGGGGACGGGACCCTCCTCCTGCGGTATGACGGGAACCCTGAGGGTGACGCGGTGGCCGGAATCGCCGTGCTTCGTGGCCGAATCCCGAACTGTTCGTCAGATGGCAAGGAAACATGACAACTTCCCGGGCTGGGAACATGCGAAAGAGTGATCCGGGCGACTACTCTCAGGGGTGGTTCGCAGGACGCCCGGATGGTGGAACGCAGACACGGGCAGCTTAAAACTGCTTGGCCGCGAGGCCGTGCCGGTTCGAGTCCGGCTCCGGGCACCGCAACGACCCGCGGGGGCGCCACCGGCGTCCCCGCCGGGAGCCGTCCACCGGATCCTCCTCGCGGCGTATCCCGGAATTTTTGCCAAGCCATTACCCTGGTACACGGGCGGTGCAGTGCCGCCACGGAGGGAATGAGCAATGAGAAGCAGCAACCCGGTCTTCTCGCGGGAGGGTTCCTTCTCCCGCGAGCCCGGCTACGCGGGGTTCGGTGGCACCGGCCAGGCCGGGAACCCGTACGGCAACCCCTACGCGGGGACGCAGTACGCCCAGCCCCAGGGGCAGGGCCCGCTGACGGACGAGCAGCTCTACGAGATGTACAACGGGCCGTCGGCCGGCCCGGCGGCCACCGGGCGGATGACGCTCGACGACGTGGTCGCCCGCACCGCCATGACGCTGCTCACCCTGGTCGCCGCCGGTGCGGTGGCCTGGTTCGCGTTGCCGTTCGAGAACTACGGCTTCGCCATCGCCGCCAGCCTGGTGGCCATGGTGGTCGGCCTGGTGGCCTCGTTCAAGCGCGACGCCAGCCCGGCGCTGATCCTGACCTACGCGGCCCTCCAGGGCTTCGCGATGGGCGCCTGGTCGCACGCGCTGAACACCATCCTGAACGGCATCGTGATCCAGGCGGTACTGGGCACGGCGGCGGTCTTCGCGGCGATGCTGTTCGCCTACAAGAGCGGCCGGATCCGGGTCACCGCGCGCTACCAGCGGATCGGCCTGGCGATCGCCATGGGCTTCGTGCTGCTGATGCTGGTCAACCTGGTCGCGATGGCCTTCGGCGCCGAGCTGGGCCTGCGCTCCGGCCCGCTGGGCATCCTGGTCGGCCTGGTCGGCATCGGGCTGGGCGCCTTCTTCCTGTCGCTGGACTTCGCGGCGATCGAGGAGGCCATCGCCCAGGGCGCCCCGCAGCGCGAGTCCTGGCGGGCGGCCTTCGGGCTCACCCTGTCGCTGGTCTGGATCTACATGGAGATGCTCCGGCTGATCGCGATCCTGCGCGGCGACGACTGACGGACCCCGCCGTCGCCTTCCACTGCCGCCGGGCCCCGGAGCACTTCGCTCCGGGGCCCGGCGGCGTTTGGTTAGGCTCCTGGCATGCATGACGTACAGCCCCTGGTCGAAGCCGTCGACGAACTGGCGGATCGTTTCCGCTCGCTGCCGCAGAGCAAGCTGCTGGGCCCGGTGCCCGGGCACGCCTCGCGGGCGGCGGCCGTGCTGGTGCTGGCCCGGCGGCTGGCCGCGCTGGCGCTGGCGGCGGAGGGCGGGCCGGAGCGGGACTTCCCGGACGCAGGGGCCTTCGCGGCGGGGGACCAGCTGGCCGTCGCCGGGCACGATCTGGCGGCCGCGCTCGCGGCGCTGCCCGAGGGGGCCGAAGTGGCCCTGCCGGACGGCCCGGTGGCGGTGGGCGAGGTGCTGGCCGGGGCGGTGGCCGCGGTGCGGGAGACGGCCGGGCGCTGCGCCTGAGGCAGTCCGGGGCAGTCCGGGGCAGTCCGGAGTCGTCCGGGGCCGGACGTGCCGGAGGCCGGCCGGATCGGTAACCCCCTCGATCCGGCCGGCCTCCGGTCCCGCCGCGTGGGCGAGACGGCGTCAGATGCTGGCGACCACCCGGTCGGCGAGCACGTAGACGGCCTCCTCGTCGGTGGAGAAGGTCAGCGAGTAGGAGCCGGAGAAGCGCGAGCCGCCGAGCAGTCGGACGTGCTCACCGGCACGGACCGCGTCGATCAGCCGGTAGGCGGCCTCCCGGTCGCCCGGGGCCACGCAGAGCGTGGTGCCGTCGGCGAAGGCGTACACGTCCAGGGTGCCCAGCGGGCCCGGGCGGACGTCGACCAGGGAGACGGCCTCCTCGGCGAGGGCGGCGAGCCGGGTGTCGGTCCACTCACGGGACGGGGCCTGGCTCGGCACGAAGTCGGGGTGCGAGGGGTGGCGGCGCGGGTCGGGCGCGGCGACCGGGGCCTCCTCCACGGCCGAATCGGCGTCCAGCAGTCCGGCCTCCAGGCCGGTGGCCAGCAGGTCGGCCTCGCGGCGGGCCCGGGCGTCGCCGGTGGCCTCGCCGACCGGGTGGCCGGGGCGCACCGGGGCGCCGCCGTCGGTGCCGGGATCCACCGGGCCGGGGCCGCCCTCGGTGATCAGGTCCTCCAGCGCGGAGCGCAGCGCCTCGCCGAACTCCGGGTCCATCGTCCCGGCGTTGTCGGCGGCGTCCTGCGGGCCGGTGGGGCGGGGGAAGAACACCGGCCACTCGTCGCTGCCGGTGAACACCCCGGCGAACGGGGAGTCGAACAGCGGCGCGTCCTCGGCCGCGCGGGCCTCCTGCTCGGCCCAGAAGGCCCGGGCCTCGGTGATCTCCCGCTCGCGGTCGGCGGCGAGCGCCTCGGCGACGGCCCGGCGTATCGCGGCCTCGTCCACCGGAGCGGGCCCGGCCTGGGGCGAGGCCTGTGCGTCGAGCCGCCGGGAGATGCCCCGGAGACGGAGCAGCACGGCGGTCGACACGGTGATCAGGATCAGCAGCAGGATGGTGTAGACGGCGCTCACGGAACGTACTCCTAGCGAGGAGCGGAACGGGGTTACGTGTCCACACTGCCCCATGGGGGGCTGTTGCCGCAGTGGCGAATGTCTAATTCGTCCGGAACTTTCGCGCTTGTCCCCAAATTGTTAGGTAACACCGTTCTACGCAGTGGAGTTGATCCGCTCCGCAGTGTCGATTTCCGGGCCGGAAATGACGAAGAAGAGGGCCGGATCGACCTCTCGGTGTGATCCGGCCCTCAATTACGCTGTGTCACTCCAAATGGGTGGTCCAGACCCTTCCGAGCGGCGGGGGATGGTCAGCTGAGGCGCTCGATGACCATCGCCATGCCCTGGCCGCCGCCGACGCACATGGTCTCCAGGCCGAACTGCTTGTCGTGCCACTGCAGGGAGTTGATCAGCGTGGTGGTGATCCGGGCGCCGGTCATGCCGAAGGGGTGGCCGACGGCGATGCCGCCGCCGTTGACGTTCAGCTTGTCCAGGTCGATGCCGAGGTCGCGGTAGGACGGGATGACCTGGGCCGCGAAGGCCTCGTTGATCTCGACCAGGTCGATGTCGTCGATGGTCAGGCCGGCCCGCCGGAGCGCCTGCTTGGAGGCCTCGACCGGGCCGTAGCCCATGATCTCGGGGGAGAGGGCGCTGACGCCGGTGGAGACCACCCGGGCGAGCGGGGTGATGCCCAGCTCGCGGGCCTTGGTGTCGGACATGATGACCAGCGCGGCGGCGCCGTCGTTCAGCGGGCAGCAGTTGCCGGCGGTGACGGTGCCGTCCGGGCGGAAGACCGGCTTCAGGCCGGACACGCCCTCCAGGGTCACGCCGGCGCGCGGGCCGTCGTCGGTGCTCACCACGGTGCCGTCCGGCAGCGTGACCGGGGTGATCTCGCGCTCCCAGAAGCCGGCCTTGATGGCGGCCTCGGCGAGGTTCTGCGAGCGGACGCCGAACTCGTCCTGCTCGGCGCGGGTGATGCCCTTGAGTGCGGCCAGGTTCTCGGCGGTCTGGCCCATCGCGATGTAGGCGTCCGGCAGCAGGCCGTCCTCGCGCGGGTCGTGCCACTCTCCGCCGCCCTCCTCGGCGCGCTTGGCGGTGCGGGCCTGGGCCTCGTCGAAGATCGGGTTCATGGTGCCCGGCATGCCGTCCGAGGTGCCCTTGATGCTGCGCGAGACGGTCTCGACACCGGCCGAGATGAAGACGTCGCCCTCGCCGGCCTTGATCGCGTGCAGTGCCATCCGCGTGGTCTGCAGCGAGGAGGAGCAGTAGCGGGTGATGGTCGCGCCGGGCAGGTAGTCCATGCCCATCTGCACGGCCACGATGCGGGCCAGGTTGTGGCCCTGCTCGCCGCCCGGCAGACCGCAGCCGAGCATCAGGTCGTCGATCTGGCGGGGGTCGAGCTGCGGGACCTTGGCCAGGGCGGCCTGGATGATGTGGGCGGTCAGGTCGTCCGGGCGGACGTCCTTGAGCGAGCCCTTGAACGCCCGGCCGATCGGCGAACGGGTGGCGCTGACGATGACGGCTTCGGGCATTGCGGGCTCCTCGCTGAGTGAACGGCGGACTGGCGGTCCGGGAGGAAAGCTACCGGTTGGTAGCTCAAGCGTCACCGGCGCCAGCGTGTGAGCTGGCCGACGTATTCCCCGGGCCCGCCCCGGGCTGCCGGGGCGCCTCCGGGCCGACCCGCAGCCGGTGGCGCAGCAGCGCCCAGCGCCGGCCCGGGTCCTCCGCGGCCACGGCCGCCACCTCGGTGCCCGCGCGTCCGGCCGCCGCCGCGGCGGCCACCGCGACCGGCAGCACCGTCTCGCCCGGCACCGTCGTCCCGTCGGGGCGGGCGGTGCCCGGGCGCTCGTCCTCCGGCCACAGGCCCAGCGCGGCGCAGACCGAGGGCAGCACGGCCATCGCGGCGGTGGCGTAGCCCTGGGCGGAGGGGTGGTAGCGGTCGGCGGCGAACATCTCCGGACGGGCGGCGAACTCCGGGCCCAGCAGCGAGCCCAGCGAGACCGTGCGCCCGCCCGCCTCCACCACCGCGATGGTCTGGGCGGCGGCCAGCTGGCGGCTCAGCCGCCGGGCCACCCAGCGCAGCGGCGGGCGCACCGGCTTGATCGTCCCGAGGTCGGGGCAGGTGCCCACCACCACCTCGCAGCCGTTGGCGCGCAGGGCCGCGACGGCCTCGCCGAGCTGGCGGACGGCGAGCTGGGCGGGGCTGTGCCGGGTCACGTCATTGGCCCCGACCATGATCACGGCGATGTCCGGGCGTTGCCGCAGGGCCTGCTCCAGCTGGCCGGAGAGGTCGGCGGAGCGGCCGCCGGAGCGGGCCACGTTGACCAGCCGCACCGGGCGCTCGGCCACCGAGGCCAGGCCGGCCGCCAGCAGCGCGCCCGGGGTCTCGCGGGCGCGGGCCACTCCGAGGCCGGCGCCGGTGGAGTCGCCGAGGACGGCCAGTACGAGCGGCGCCCGCGGGGGCGCGCAGCGGTCGGCGAAGGCCTCGCCGTAGACGCCGTCGGCCTTGGGCGGGAGCGTCTCCAGGACGCCGATGGCCTGGATGGCGAGCTTGCTCTCGGTCAGCAGCACGCCGACCAGGCCCACGCCGAGCAGGCCGAGCCCGCCGCCGCCGTAAGCCGCCGCGGTGGCGATCCGGCGGGCCACCCGGGCCCGCGAGTCCTGTCCGCCTGGCATCCGGTGCCCCCTTCGCGTCCTGGTGCCGCCCCCTCCCGGACCGCGGCCTTGTCTGCACAGCGCTCTTACCCGCGCGGAGGGCGGGAGTACCGGGGGCGCCGGTGGCGGTGGGCCATTGGTGGAGTGCGGCGGAGGGGCGGGGAGTGCGGGATAGGGAGGGCTGGGCCGGGTGTCACGCCCTAGGCTTGCGGTACCGAATGCACTCGCATGCCCATAGACCGGGAGGACCCCCGTGCGGTACCACAACTCGATCATCGACCTGGTCGGCAACACGCCGCTGGTCAAGCTGAACAAGGTCACCGAGGGCATCACCGCGACAGTGCTGGCGAAGGTCGAGTACTTCAACCCCGGCGGTTCGGTGAAGGACCGCATCGCGATGCGCATGATCGAGGCCGCCGAGGCCTCGGGCGCCCTCAAGCCGGGCGGCACGATCGTGGAGCCGACCTCCGGCAACACCGGGGTCGGCCTGGCGATCGTGGCCCAGCAGAAGGGCTACAAGTGCATCTTCGTCTGTCCCGACAAGGTGTCCACCGACAAGATCAACACCCTGCGCGCGTACGGCGCCGAGGTGGTCGTCTGCCCGACCGCCGTCGCCCCGGAGCACCCGGACTCCTACTACAACGTCTCCGACCGCCTGGTCCGCGAGACCCCGAACGCGTGGAAGCCGGACCAGTACTCCAACCCGGACAACCCGGCGTCGCACTACCACTCCACCGGTCCGGAGCTGTGGGAGCAGACCGACGGGAAGATCACCCACTTTGTAGCGGGCGTCGGCACCGGCGGCACCATCTCCGGCACCGGCAACTACCTGAAGGAGGTGTCCGGCGGGAAGGTCAAGGTCGTCGGCGCCGACCCCGAGGGCTCGGTCTACTCGGGCGGCACCGGCCGCCCGTACCTGGTCGAGGGCGTCGGTGAGGACTTCTGGCCGACCGCCTACGACCGCAGCGTCGCGGACGAGATCGTCGCGGTCTCCGACAAGGACTCGTTCCAGATGACCCGCCGCCTGGCCAAGGAGGAGGGCCTGCTGGTCGGCGGCTCCTGCGGGATGGCCGTGGTGGCCGCGCTGGAGGTGGCCAAGAAGCTCGGCCCGGACGACGTCGTCGTGGTGCTGCTGCCGGACGGTGGCCGCGGCTACCTGTCGAAGATCTTCAACGACGACTGGATGGCCGACTACGGCTTCCTGCCCTCGGCCACCGACGAGGCCCACATCAGTGAGGTGCTGGGCCGCAAGGAGAGCATCGAGCAGGGCGGCGTCCCGCAGTTCGTCCACATGCACCCCAACGAGACGGTCGCCGAGGCGGTCCGGGTGCTGCGCGAGTACGGCGTCTCGCAGATGCCGGTGGTCTCCCCGGGTGCCGGGCACCCCGACATCATGGCCGGTGAGGTGATCGGCTCCGTGGTGGAGAAGCTGCTGCTGGAGGGCATCTTCGCCAAGGAGATCGAGCTGACCGACACGCTGGACAAGGTGATGTCCAAGCCGCTGCCGGTGGTCGGCTCGGGCGAGACCGTCACCAACCTGATGACCGTGCTGGAGAAGGCCGACGCGGCGGTCGTGCTGGTGGAGGGCAAGCCGCAGGGCATCGTCACCCGCCAGGACCTGCTGGGCTTCCTGACCGGTCGCGCCGCGCACTGACGCCCGTTCGCCGGCGGCGCTGACGCCGGCTCACCACCGTTCGCCCGTGGCCTGATCCGGAGGATTCGTCCACGGGCGAAGTGGTACACCAGCGTCATCTGTCCGCAGCACGTGGTTAACAACGCCCCGGCATCGTAGTGGTCGACGGCAAGACGCCGAGCGAGGCGGCAGCGGACCACCGGGAGCGGCTCCCCGGCGGGCGCGGTCGGCTCCGGACACGTCGGACGGCCCTGACCCGGCCGCCGTGTCCGCCCTCCCCGACCGGGTACCGGAGGGAGGGGCCTCCGCGGGAGGCGCCGTCGTCCCGCCCCTGTCCGGCCGCGGCTGGTCGACAGGGTGTGGTGGCTCCCGCGGGCGAACACCGCGCCGTACGGCGCGGCTCCGCGGCTCCCGGGTGGGGGAGCCGAGCCGGAGAGCGGTGGGGCCGGTCCTGTTCCGAGGGACCGGCCCTCCCCGTGCGCCCGGGCGCCCCTGCCGTTCCGGTGTGCCGCCCGCCGTTCCCGTGCGCACCGGGTGGGCCTCGTTCCCGTACGCTCGCTGACATGACCAGCACTGAAACGACCGACGCCCCGCGCTACGTCAAGCTCAAGATCGAGCTCATCGCGGAGATCACCGACGAGGGCGCGCTCAAGGCCGCGGCCCTGCAGCAGGTCGCCGGGGACGAGTACCTCGACGACGACGAGCGCGCCCAGTCCGTCGACGCCATCGAGGTGGACCCGTCGGGTTCGCTCGCCCACTTCATCGACCCCGTCGCGCTGCTCGGCGACGTCCCGGGCGTGGAACTCGCCTCGGCGACCTGGGAGTCGGCGCAGACCGAGTTCGACCCCGAGAGCGACGAGTGGGACGAGTACTCCGTGGAGGAGTCCGCCGAATAACGGCCGTTCGTGCCGTCACCACCCGTGAACGCCCGGTCCGCCTTCGGCGGGCCGGGTGTTTTGTCCGTGCACGGCGGCACGTTGGGTCATCTCATACGATCGCTTACGCTTCGGTGATGGAACCGTGAGCGGCCGGATTGCGTTTCTGTATCCGTAATTGCCCGGGATGATCAGCAGGGAGACGCGACGTGACGGCACGGGACGGTCAGGGGCGGGTGGCCGGAAGCAGCTGGAGCCGACGCGGAGTGCTCGCGGGCCTGATCGGGGCTCCCGTACTGCTGCTCGCCGCCTGCAACGACAACAGCGGTGGCAGCGGCGGCAACGGCGGCAACGGCGGTTCCGGTTCGGGCGGCGGCAACGGCGGCTCCGGGTCCGGCGGCAGCAGCGCCCCGAAGACCTCGGCCGCGGTGATCACCGTGAGCCCCGCGGACGGCGCCACCGGCGCCAGCTTCAGCGAGCCGGTCAAGGTGACCGTCAGCAACGGCACCCTGACCAGCGTCAAGGTCACCGACTCCACCGGCAAGGAGCTGGCCGGCCAGCTCTCCGCCGACAACACCGGCTGGACCTCGGCCGCGGCCCCGGCCAGCGGGACCAAGTACTCCGTCACCGCCAGCGGCGTCGACAAGGACAAGCTGGAGGCGGACGCCAACGCCACCTTCACCACGGCGACCCCGGCCAACACCTTCGTGGGCTACTTCACCCCCGAGGACGGCTCGGTGGTCGGCGTCGGCATGCCGGTCTCGATCAACTTCAGCAAGCCGGTCACCGACAAGAAGGCCGTCCAGTCGGCGATCACCGTGATAGCCGAGCCGGGCGTCGAGATCGTCGGCCACTGGTTCTCCAGCACCCGCCTCGACTTCCGGCCGCAGGAGTACTGGGCCAAGGGCACCAAGGTCACCCTCAAGCTGCGGCTCAAGGACGTCGAGGGCGCCAAGGGCGTCTACGGCACCCAGTCCAAGGACGTCAGCTTCACCATCGGCCGGGCCCAGACCAGCGTCGCCGACCTCGCCACCAAGAAGCTCACCGTGACCACGGACGGCGCCGTCAGCGCCGTCTACAAGATCTCCGGCGGCTCCCCCGAACACACCACCTGGGGCGGCAAGATGGTCATCTCCGAGCAGTTCACCCAGACCCGGATGAACTCGCAGACCGTCAACCTGGGCAGCGAGTACGACATCGCCGACGTGCCGCACGCCCAGCGCCTCACCACCTCCGGCACCTTCATCCACGGCAACTACTGGTCGTCGTCGTCGATCTTCGGCGGGCAGAACACCAGCCACGGGTGCGTCGGCCTGCAGGACGCCAAGGGCGCCCAGGACAGCAGCACGGACGGCTACAAGTTCTACAAGTCCTCGATCGTCGGCGACGTGGTCGAGGTCGTGAACTCCGGCGACAAGACCGTCGCCCCGGACAACGGCCTGAACGGCTGGAACCTCAGCTGGGCCGACTGGAAGGCCGGCAGCGCCGTCTGACCCACCCCTGCGGAAGACCCCTCGGACGGACCGGACTTCGCGGTCCGCCCGAGGGATCGGGTCCGGCGCCGGCCCTGCCGTTCGGCGCCCTAGCCGCGTCGCGCGTAGTCCGCGAAGCCCTGCCAGTCCACGATCACGCACGGTTCGTCGCCGAGGATCCAGGCGTCGTGCCCGGGCGGGCAGATCATGAAGTCACCGGGGCCGAACTCGGCCTGCTCGCCGTCGTCCATGACGATCTTCATCCGGCCCGAGACCACGTACCCCGTGTGGGCGGCCTCGCAGCTGTCGGTCTCGGCGATCGGCTTGATGTGCTTGGACCACTGCCACCCGGGTTGGAACACCGCCCGGCCCACCGGTCCGGCGTCCAGGTTGACCAGGCGCAGTTCCCCCGTGCCCTCCTCGAAGGGGCGGACTTCCTCGGGATCGTCGAAGTTCTTGCGGACGAGACCGGACATGGCACGACTCCTCTCCACGAGGGTGGCCCGGCCACCGGGGGGGCCGGGCCGCCCTACCGGTGTCTCCAGTCTGCGCCCGGATCGGGGCACGGTCACGTTGGGTGGCCGCGCCCCGGACCCGCTCCCGGGTGGGGTCAGCCCTCGGTGCGGGCCACTCCGATCGGGCAGGAGGCCCCCGTGCCGCCGAGACCGCAGTAGCCGTTGGGGTTCTTGGCGTCCGACAGGTACTGCTGGTGGTACGGCTCGGCCGGGTAGAACGGGCCGGCCGGGGCGATCTCGGTGGTGATCGGGCCGTGGCCGAGCGCGGTCAGCGCGGGCTGGAAGGCGTCCCGGGTGGCGGCCGCGGCGGCGGCCTGGGCAGGGGAGTGGGTGTAGAGCGCGGAGCGGTACTGGGTGCCCACGTCATTGCCCTGGCGGTTGCCCTGGGTCGGGTCGTGGGCCTCCCAGAAGGCCTTCAGCAGCCGCTCGTAGGAGATCACCGCCGGGTCGAAGACCACCCGGACCGCCTCGGTGTGCCCGGTCAGCCCGCTGCACACCTCCTCGTACGTCGGGTTGGGCGTGTGGCCGCCCTGGTAGCCGACCAGCGTCGTCCAGACGCCGGGCAGCCGCCAGAACGTGCGCTCGGCGCCCCAGAAGCAGCCCAGCCCGAAGTCGGCCACCTCCAGCCCCTCCGGGTACGGGCCGGTGAGCGGGTGGCCGAGCACGGTGTGCGGCTCGGTCAGGGTGAAGCCCGCGGCCGGGCGGCCGGGCAGCGCCTGGTCGGCGGGGACGAGCGAGGACTTGTGGCGGTCGAACAGCACGGCCTGCTCCAGCGGGGTAGGAAGGGTTGCCCCGTGGTGAACGCACCGGACGGCCCGCGGATTCCGGTCCGGGCATTCCGGCGGGCGTCCGGCCGTCCGGCCGTTAGGCTCGGAGCCATGACCGAGCACCAGCTTCCCCACGGCTTCGAGACCCTCGCCATCCACGCGGGTCAGGAAGCAGACCCCCAGACCGGGGCCGTCGTCACGCCGATCTACCAGGTGTCCACCTACAAGCAGGACGGGGTGGGCGGCCTGCGGGGCGGCTACGAGTACAGCCGCAGCGCCAACCCGACCCGAACCGCGCTGGAGGAGTGCCTCGCCGCGCTCGAGGGCGGCGCCCGCGGCCTGGCCTTCGCCTCCGGCCTCGCGGCCGAGGACACCCTGCTGCGCACCATCCTCAAGCCGGGCGACCACATCGTGATCCCCAACGACGCCTACGGCGGCACCTTCCGGCTGTTCGCCAAGGTGCTGACCCGCTGGGGCGTCGAGTTCTCCGTCGCCAACACCCAGAAGCTGGACGACGTCCGCGCCGCGCTGCGCCCCAACACCCGCGCGGTGTGGGTGGAGACCCCGTCCAACCCGCTGCTGGGCATCACCGACCTGGCCGGCCTCGCCGAGGTCGCGCACGGTGCCGGCGCGCTGCTGGTGGTCGACAACACCTTCGCCAGCCCGTACCTGCAGCAGCCGATCGCGCTCGGCGCGGACGCGGTCGTGCACTCCACCACCAAGTACATGGGCGGCCACTCCGACGTCGTCGGCGGCGCCCTGGTGCTGGCCGAGGCGGGCCTCGGCGAGGAGGTCGCGTACCACCAGAACGCGATGGGCGCCGTCTCCGGGCCGTTCGACGCCTGGCTGGTGCTGCGCGGCATCAAGACCCTGGGCGTCCGGATGGACCGGCACAGCTCCAACGCGGAGAAGGTCGCCGAGCTGCTGGCGAGCCACCCCAAGGTCAGCCAGGTGCTGTACCCGGGCCTGCCCGAGCACCCCGGGCACGACATCGCCGCCAAGCAGATGAAGGCCTTCGGCGGCATGGTCTCGTTCCGGGTCGCCGGCGGCGAGGAGGCAGCCGTCGAGGTCTGCAACCGCGCGCAGCTGTTCACCCTGGGCGAGTCGCTGGGCGGCGTGGAGTCGCTGATCGAGCACCCGGGCCGGATGACCCACGCCTCGGCGGCCGGTTCGCCGCTGGAGGTGCCGGCAGACCTGGTGCGCGTCTCGGTCGGCATCGAGTCGATCGACGACCTGCTGGCCGACCTCAAGCAGGCGCTGGGCTAGGCGGTTTACCGCGTCACTGCCCCTGCTGGTCCGCCGTGTACGACTCCATCGCGTGGTTGAAGCGGGCCAGCAGGGCGCAGAACGCCCGCTGTTCCTCGGGTGGCCAGTCGGCCGTCAGGCGGCGGGTCAACTCAGCCCGGCCGTCCCGGACTTCGGCGAGTCGGCCGGTGCCGCAGGCGGTCAGTGCGAGCCGTACGGCGCGACGGTCGGCCGGGTCCTGCACCCGGCCGACCAGCCCGGCCGCGACCAGCGGGGCGACCTGGCGGGTCACCGTGGAGGAGTCCACGCCGAGCGCCTCGGCCAGCGCCTTGACGTTCGCCGGTCCGTGCCGCTCCAGGCGGTCGAGCAGCAGGTAGGCGGCCCGGTCCAAGGTGCCGACGCCGCTGCCGGAGGACCGGACCTGTTCCATCCGGCGGGCGAACACCGCCAGCTGGTACTGGAGTTGGGTGTGTACGGGCTCGGTTCGGTCGGTGGCCTGGGGCGAGGGCGTCGTCATCGCGGCTCACGATCGTCATGCGGTGAGAGAAGCTCAGAAGCAGCAGCGTACGCGGGCGGAGCGGGCCCGGGAACAGGCCCGACGTCCCGTCTTGCCGGTGCCGGCACCCCTAGGCTGGGATCATGCACAACTGGCCGATCACCCTCGACGACGTCCGCGGCGCCCAGAAGATGCTCGCCGGGGTCGCCCGGGTGACCCCGATGGAGGGCAGCCGGCACCTGTCCGGGCTGATCGGCGCGCCGGTCCACCTGAAGTGCGAGAACCTCCAGCGCACCGGGTCCTTCAAACTGCGCGGGGCGTACGTGCGGATCGCGGGGCTCTCGCCGGTGCAGCGGGCCGGCGGGGTGGTGGCGGCCAGCGCCGGGAACCACGCCCAGGGGGTGGCCCTCGCGGCCGCGCTGCTGGGGGTGCGCTCGACCGTGTTCATGCCGGTCGCGGCGCCGCTGCCGAAGGTCGCCGCGACCCGTGACTACGGCGCCGAGGTCCGGCTGCACGGCGCCACCGTGGACGAGGCGCTGCAGGCCGCGCAGCGGTACTCGGAGGCGACCGGCGCGGTGTTCATCCACCCCTTCGACCACTGGGACGTGGTCACCGGCCAGGCGACCGTCGGCCTGGAGATCCTGGAGCAGTGCCCCGAGGTGCGCACCATCCTGGTCGGGGTGGGCGGCGGCGGGCTGCTGGCCGGGATCGCGGCGGCGGTCAAGCCGCTGCGGCCGGACGTCCGGGTGGTCGGGGTGCAGGCGGCGGGCGCGGCCGCGTACCCGCCCTCGCTGGCGGCCGGGCGGCCGGTGTCGCTGGAGCACTACGCGACCATGGCCGACGGGATCATGGTCGGGCGGCCCGGGGACATCCCGTTCGAGGTGGTCAACACGCTGGCGGACGGCGTCCGTACGGTCTCCGAGGACGCCCTGTCGCGGGCCCTGCTGCTCGGGCTGGAACGGCTGAAGCTGGTGGTCGAGCCGGCCGGGGCGGCCCCGATCGCGGCCCTGCTGGAACAGCCGGACTCCTTCGAGGGCCCGGTGGTGGCGGTGCTGTCCGGTGGCAACATCGACCCGCAGCTGATGCAGCGGGTGCTGCGGCACGGGCTGGCGGCGGCCGGGCGCTACCTGTCGCTGCGGGTGCGGCTGGCGGACAAGCCGGGCTCGCTGGCGGACCTGCTGGGGGTGCTGACCGGGGTGGACGCCAATGTGCTGGACGTCGCGCACGTCCGGATCGACCCGCGGCTGGGGCTGACCGAGGTCGAGGTGGACCTGCACCTGGAGACCAAGGGGCCGGAGCACTGCGCGCTGGTGGTCGGCGAGCTGCGGGACGCGGGGTACGTGGTCGCCGACTGACAGTGATGATGTTCGTGGCGATGTTGCCAGCGGGTCTGACCCACCGACTGACTGACGCTTCGGCTGTCCTGTTTGCGATTTGTCGGCTCGCTGGCGGCGTCGCCATGCACGCGGCCGGACGGGTGCTTGTGACTTCGTAGGAGCCTGGCCAGAGGCCCCGTCACTGTCTTGTCCACCCGCCCGACCGGCGCGTGCCGCCCTCGGCTCGGACAAGCGACAAGGACGGACATGACCAGCATGACGCACGACGGTCCGGCGATCACCGGCGGAGTCGATACCCACGGCCTGACCCACCACGCGGCGGTGATCGACCCTCTTGGCCGGCATCTCGCCGATCGGGAGTTCCCGGCCACGGTCAGCGGCTATCGGGACCTGCTGGACTGGATGTGCTCGTACGGCGCCCTGACGGCGGTCGGGGTGGAGGGCACCGGTGCCTACGGCGCCGAGCTCGCCCGAGTACTGACCGCGGGGTGCGTGGGCGCCGACCGGGCGCGCGTTCGCCGGTCCCGTCAGGCGGCGGTTCCGTCAATTCCCTTGACGCGATGTATCGCGAGTTGCCAGACTCACGATACATCGCGTTCTGTGTCGGTGGCCGAGAACGGGGGCCGAGAACCGAGTCGCCCGCGCGCCCGTTCCAGGGGCAAAGTGGGACAGATCGCTCACCTTCGTCCGAGGAGATGAGGCAGGCCATGGCGCCAGCCATCCAAGCCGAGAACCTGGTGAAGACCTTCGGCGACGTACGGGCCCTGGACGGCGTCAGCCTGGACGTCCCCGAGGGCACGGTGCTCGGGCTGCTCGGCCCGAACGGCGCCGGGAAGACCACCACCGTGCGCGTCCTCACCACCCTGCTCCGCCCCGACTCCGGCCGCGCGGTGGTGTCCGGCGTCGACGTCCTCAAGCACCCGAACCAGGTCCGCAGCCTGATCGGACTGTCCGGCCAGTACGCGGCGGTCGACGAGTACCTGACCGGCTTCGAGAACCTCACCATGGTCGGCGAGCTGTACCAGATGCGCACCCGCGACGCGAAGGCCCGCGCGCTGGAGCTGCTGGAGTGGTTCAACCTCACCGAGGCCAAGGACCGCATCGCCAAGACCTACTCCGGTGGCATGCGCCGCCGCCTCGACCTCGCCGCCGCGCTGGTCGTCCGCCCGCCGGTGATGTTCCTGGACGAGCCGACCACCGGCCTCGACCCGCGCAACCGGCTGGCGCTCTGGGAGGTCATCGAGACCCTGGTCGAGCAGGGCACCACGCTGCTGCTCACCACCCAGTACCTGGAGGAGGCCGACCGGCTCGCCCACGACATCGCGGTGGTCGACCACGGCCGGGTGATCGCCCGCGGCACCGCCGACCAGCTCAAGGCGCAGATCGGCGGCGAGCGGATCGAGGTGGTGGTGCACGACCCGGGCCTGGTCGCGGACGCCGTCGCGGCCCTCTCCGGGTACGCCCTGGGCGAGCCGGCGGTGGAGAAGAACACCCGGAGGATCACCGTGCCGGTCAGCGGCGGCGCCCGGGTGCTCGCCGACGCGATCCGCGAACTGGACGGCCGGGGCATCGAGATCGACGACATCGGGCTGCGCCGCCCGACCCTGGACGACGTCTTCCTCACCCTCACCGGCCATGCCGCCGAGTCGGCCGAGTCGGCCGAGGGGGACGGCGGCGGGGCGGGTGGCAAGGGCCGTGGTCGGGGTGGCCGGGGTCGGGGGAACGGCGGAGGCGGCGCGGACGGCGCCGACGGCGGCGAGGGCCCGGGGCCCGACCAGCAGCAGGCCGTCACGGCCGGAACGGAGCGCTGAGATGAGCACCGCCACCGAGCACGCCATCGGCGAGGCGATGCCGACGCCCCGCCGGGGCCTGTCCGCGACCCTGCACGACTCCTGGGTGGTCGCCAAGCGCAATCTGCGCAGAATGTCCAGGATTCCCGAAATCGTGGTGTTCGGGCTCATGCAGCCGGTCATGTTCGTGCTGCTGTTCTCGTACGTCATGGGCGGGGCGATCAAGATCCCCGGGACGAACTCCAGCTCCGCCACGTACATCCAGTTCCTGATGGCCGGCATCTTCGCCCAGACCGTCACCTTCGCCGTCGCCGGCGCCTCGGCCGGCATCGCGGAGGACATGACCAAGGGCCTGGTGGACCGCTTCCGCTCGCTGCCGATGGCCCGCTCGGCGGTGCTGGTCGGCCGCACCCTCGCGGACCTCTGCCAGACCGCGTTCACCCTGGTGGTGCTGGCGCTGGTCGCGCTGCTGGTCGGCTGGCGGGTGCACGACGGGGTGCTCAGGGCGCTCGGCGCCTTCGGGCTGCTGCTCCTGCTCGGCTACGCCTTCTCCTGGATCGGCGCGCTGATCGGCCTCTCGGTGCGCAGCCCCGAGGCGGCCACTTCGGCCGGGCTGATCTGGCTGTTCCCGCTGACCTTCGTGTCCAACGCCTTCGTGCCGGTCAGCTCGATGCCGGGCTGGCTGCAGGGCGTGGCGTACTGGAACCCGTTCAGCGCGACGGTGCAGGCCTGCCGGGAGCTCTTCGGCAACCAGGTCGGGCCGGTGGACAGCGCCTGGCCGATGCAGCACGCGGCGCTGGTGTCGGTGCTGTGGTCGCTGGTGATCACGGCGGTGTTCTCCTGGCTGTCGGTGCGCAAGTACCGCTCGGCCGTGGGGTGAACCGTCCGGTTGTCGGTGCGCGAGTACCGCTCGGCCGTGGGGTGAACCGTCGCGGTCGGCCGTGAACGCCCGAGGGCGGCTGAGGAGTCCGGGGACTCCTCAGCCGCCCTCGGCGGTGTGTCGGTGTGTCGGTGCTCGGGGGCCGGCTCAGCCGGCGTGCGGCACGACCTTGACGACCTTCACCATGGCCGGCTTGCCGTTCGGCAGCTCGTAGGTGGCCTCGTCGCCGATCTTCTTGCCGTCGATCGCGCGGCCGAGCGGCGACTGCGGCGAGTAGACGTCCAGGTCATCGGTGTTGGCGACCTCGCGGGAGGCGAGCAGGAACTCCATCAGGTCGTCCTCGTCGCCGTCGAACGCGACCGTGACGATCATTCCCGGGGCCACGACGCCGGAGTCGGCCGGGGCCTCGCCGACCTTCGCGCGCTCCAGCAGCTGGGTCAGCTGGCGGATGCGCAGCTCGTACTTGCCCTGCTCCTCCTTCGCCGCGTGGTAGCCGGCGTTCTCCTTGAGGTCGCCCTCCTCGCGCGCCGCCTCGATCTTCTGGGCGATCTCGATGCGCCAGGGCCCGGTCAGGTGATCCAGCTCGGCCTTGAGCTGGTCATAGCCGGCCTGAGTGAGCCAGGTCACGTTCTCACTGGTCTGGGTCACGGGTGCTCCTCGTAGGTGCTGGGGCGGTGCTGAGGGTGTGCGTCGTCAGCAGGGTCGACGGTGATATCGGTCTCAACTACAAAGCAACGCCCGCTCCCGTACCATCCGGTGCGGAAGGGGCGAAACCACGAGCCTAACAAGTCCTGCCGACAAGCGGGAGAGGCGTTGTCGCGGCATTGACGGTGTCGTTGCGCCACGGTGTACGGCAACCGGGTGCGGGACTCCCTACGGATGCCCGCTCCGCTGAACGAATATGCGTCCGCGGGCCCTTTCCGGGTGCTCGGCGGCCCGCGCCGCCCTGCCCCGGCTCACTTCGCCGGGGTGCAGCCCAGCAGTTCGGCGGTGGTCCCCCGGGCGGTGGTGCGCAGGGTGACGGTGGCCTCGTAGCTCGACCCGGCCGCCGGGACCGGGAAGTCGGCCACCCCGACCACCGCGTGGTCGTCGCTCTGCGAGCGGACCGTACAGGTGCCGGCCGTCCCGTCGCTCTTGCGCACGGTCAGGTGCAGCTGCACCTCGGAGTCGGAGAGCACCTGGAAGGTCGGCACCGAACCGTTGATCTTCGACTCGCGCAGCAGGTAGGAGCCGCCCAGCCAGGCGATCAGCCCCAGGCCGAGCACGCCGCAGACCGCGCCGATCACCTTCAGGCGGCGGTCCGACTCGCCGTCGCCGCCGCGGCCGTAGCGCCCCTCGGGCGGCCGCGGGGCGGTGCTCTGTGCAGTCATCGGACTCCGTCCTCTCCTGGGGAGGAGCCGTGCGGGCGGTGCTGGGGAATGCGACGGTCCTCCATTCCGTCACTATAGGAGGGGCACGCCCGCGGCCGGTCCGGCGGGGGCGGGGCTCGGCCGCGCCGGAGACCGGCACCGCAGGCCGGCCTTGCGGCGACGCGGTCCCGAAGTGAGCGGTTCGTACGGTGGGCAGACCGGACTTCGCGGAACGCCCGACGATGTGGAAGGAACGCAAGGCGTTGACTGAGCAGTTGCGACTGATGGCGGTGCACGCCCACCCGGACGACGAGTCCAGCAAGGGCGCGGCCACCATGGCCAGGTACGTCGAGCAGGGTGTGGACGTGCTGGTGGCCACCTGCACGGGGGGCGAGCGCGGGTCGGTTCTCAACCCCAAGCTCCAGGGGGACCCGTACATCGAGGAGAACATCCACGAGGTGCGCCGCAAGGAGATGGACGAGGCGCGGGCGATCCTCGGCGTCAAGCAGGCCTGGCTGGGCTTCGTCGACTCCGGCCTCCCGGAGGGCGACCCGCTGCCCCCGCTGCCCGAGGGCTGCTTCGCCCTGGAGGACGTCAAGGAGGCGGCCGAGCCGCTGGTCCGGCTGATCCGCGAGTTCAAGCCGCAGGTCATCACGACCTACGACGAGAACGGCGGCTACCCGCACCCGGACCACATCATGACCCACAAGATCACCATGCTGGCCTTCGACGCCGCCGGTGACCCGGACGCCTACCCCGAGGCCGGCGAGCCCTGGCAGCCGCTCAAGCTCTACTACAACCACGGCTTCCCGATGGGCCGCATCCGCGCCCTGCACCAGTACCTCACCGAGCACGGCCAGGACTCCCCGTACGGCGAGTGGATCGCCGGCTGGGAGAAGAGCGGCCGCAAGGAGCGCGAGATCACCACCCGGGTGCGCTGCGACGACTGGTTCGAGACCCGCGACCGCGCCCTGATCGCCCACGCCACCCAGATCGACCCGGACGGCCCGTGGTTCCGCGTCCCGCTCGACGTCCAGCGCGAGGTCTGGCCCACCGAGGACTACGAACTCGCCCGTACCCTGGTCGACGTGGACCTCCCGGAGGACGACCTGTTCGCCGGACTGCGCACCCTCACCCTGGCGGCCGAAGCCGCTGACACGCGCGACTGACCCACCCCCGACGGCCCGGCCCGGCGTGAGCCGGGCCACCATAGAGATATGAGTGCCCCCGTGAACCTCGTCCACCTCGCCGCTGACCTCGCCGTCGACGACGCCAAGGTCACCCCCGGTCTCCTCGGCTTCGTCGTCTTCGCCGCCCTCGGCGTGGCGACGTGGTTCCTGGCCAAGTCGATGAACCGGCAGTTCAAGAAGGTCGACTTCACGGAGGAGCCGGAGGCTCCCAAGGAGTGACCCCCGCGGGCCCGCGGGCCGCTGGACCTGCGGGGCTACGAGCCTCCGGGCGCTTCGGGCCGGCGGGCTCCCGGGTGCGGGTGCCCCGCCCTGAGGCCGACGCCCGCTGACCGCAGCGGGCCCAGCGCAGGCCCGGCCTGCCGCGGTGGCAGGCGTGGCGTGGCCGCCGGGCCGACGCGGGCTCATATGGTGGCCCGGTGAACCGTGTACTCCCGTGGCAGCCCAGACGCCGCCGGGGCGGTCGTCCGGCCTCGCGGACGGACTACGCGGGCGCCGTCTACGGGTCCCTGCTCGCCGCCTCGGTGATCGCCGCAGCGAGCGCGGCCAGCGACTTCCCCCGGATCGAGACCGTGGTGCTCCTGCTCGTCACCGGGCTGGTGTTCTGGGTCGCCCACGTCTACGCACGTCTTGCCGGGGAGAGGGCGGTCGGGCAGCCGGTCGACTGGTCCGAGGCCCGACGGGTCGGGCGCGGTGAATGGTCGATCGTCGAGGCGGCGGTGCTGCCGGCCGCCGCGGTGGCCATCAGCCCCCTGCTCGACCTGAGCCTGACGGCTACCGGCTGGTTCGCGCTGGCGGTCGCCGTCGCGCAGCAGGTCACCTGGGCCTATCTCGGCGCCGTGCACGCCCGCGTGTCGCACACCCAGGCGCGCGTGGAGGCCCTGGTCAACCTGGTGCTCGGGCTGGCGATCGTCGCCGCCAAGGCCGCGCTGGGCCACTGAGGGACGTCGGCCGCCCGGCCCGAATCACCCGCCGGGGGTGGTGTGTTCCGGGTGAACGAGGCGGACCGTTGCAGTGGGCACGTCGGCGGCTGCCGCCGCTGCTGGCCAGCTGCCACGTCGGCCCGGGCGGCCGCTCGCCGTCTGCGGGCGCCCGCCGCCGATCGCCGCTGCCAGGAGGCGCGTGATGGACTATCCGCTGCTGGACATCTTCCTCACCACCATGTGGTTCTTCCTCTGGGTGCTGTGGATCATGCTGCTCTTCCGCGTCTTCGCGGACCTCTTCCGTGACGACACGGTGAACGGCTGGGGCAAGGCCGGCTGGTCGGTCTTCCTGATCGTCCTGCCGTTCCTGGGCGTGTTCGTGTACCTGATCGCCCGGGGCAAGGGAATGGGCGAACGGGAGGCAGCGGCGGCGCGGAAGTCCGAGCAGGACTTCCGTGCCTACGTCCGCGATGCCGCCGGCACCGGGAGCACCTCGAAGACCGGCACGGCGGACGAGCTCGACCGGCTGGCCGAGCTGCGCCGACGCAACGACATCACCCAGGAGGAGTACGAGCGCGCCAAGGCGCGCGTGCTGGCGTGACTTGAGGCCGAGAGCCGGCGCCGTCCGTGGGGAGGGCGCAGATGCGACAGAGGAGTCTTCCGATGGCAACCGCACATCACAAGGCAGAAGCCGGGGCGTGGCAGCAGCCGCGTGCTCGGGGCCAGGGAATGCTGACGTTCGCGGCCGTCTTGATCGGCGTCCTGGCACTGTTCAACGGTCTGGACGGGATAGCCGCGATCAACCGCTCGCACGTCTTCACGCAGAACGCGCACTACGTCTTCGGCGACCTGCGCGCCTGGGGCTGGGCGATCCTCGCGTTGGCGATCGCCCAGGGCTTCACCGTCGTGGGGATCCTGGCCCGGGTGCAGGTGGCCCGGTGGTTCGGCGTGGGAGTGCTGATCCTGAACGCCTTCGCGCAACTGGCCTTCATTCCGTCCTATCCGGTCTGGTCGGTGGTGATCCTCACTCTCGACATCGTCGCCATCTACGCCCTGGTCGCCTACGGGGGCGATCTGGCGGACGAGGTGAGGCCCGCCGCTCGGACGACCTCTCCTGACAGCAGCGGGTGATCGCAGCCACCCCGATGCGGTGCCGTTGCCTGGGTTGCCAGGCACCGGCACCGCATCGCGGCTTGGGCCGCAGTACCGGTCAGTCGGGCAGTTGCCGCAGTTCGGTGACGCGCAGGCCCAGGTTCTGAAAACGGGTCAGGAGTCCGTACAGGTGGGCTTCGTCGACGATCCGGCCGACCAGGACGGTCTGGCTGGCGATCACGAAGCTCTCCAACTCGGGAAAGCCCTCGTCCAGCATGACCTCCGACATGGCGCCGGCAACCCTGATCTCGTAACGCATGCACGCCTCCCCGGTCGGTCGGCGGTCGACGTTCCCGCCCCTGCTTCCCAGGGTCCGCTCCCGGGGCCCGGCGGTCCTCACCCTGGGCAGGTGATCCGGGCGGAGCGGTCACAGCAGATGCAGCCGGCGTGCGCGGTGCACCGCCTCGGAGCGGCGGCTGGTCCCCAGCTTGCGGTTGATGCTCTTCAGATGGGTCTTCACGGTGTTGACCGACACGTGCAGGTCGGCGGCCACCTCCTGGGTCGACATCAACTCGGCCACCCGCCCGAGCACGTCCAGCTCGCGCCCGCTCAGCGACTCGGCGGCCGCGGCCGGCGGGGGGCCCTCCGAGGCCGCGGCCGCCGCGCGCAGGGACTCGGGGAGCCAGCCGTGGGCCTCGGCCAGCGCGGGGCGGCGGCGCAGGAGCGCCGCCAGCCAGGGGCCGGCCTCCAGGAAGGGTCCGCGTAGGCGGTCCGGACGGGCCGTGGCCAGGGCGCGGGCGACCAGCCGCTGGGCACGATCCTCCTCCCCGTCCGCCGCGTGCACCTCGGCCCTCATCAGGAGGGCGCGCGTGGTGATCGCGGGCGCACCGGGCGCGAGCTCGGGAAGGGCCCGGACCGCGGCCTTCCGGTCGCCCCCGGCCAGGCGGGCCCGCGCCGTGGCGAGGGCGTGGTCGACGCCGCCTGACGCGTCCTGCGACAGCACCTCGACCGCGGCCCGGGGGTCGCCGGCCACCACCAGGGCCTCCGAGGCCGCCAGCGCCGTAAGCCCTCTGGCCCAGTGGGACGGGTCCTCGGCGGCGCCCGGATGCTCGACGGAGCCCAGGACGGACAGCGCCTGTCGTGGATCGCCGCGCCGAAGTGCCAGCCGGGACCGGACCACGGCGGTGATCACCGCCTGCAGGGGATCCTGGCAGCGATCCCCTCCCGACTCCGCGGCCTGCCGTGCGCTGAGCCGTGCTGCCGCCAGGTCACCCCGCTCGACGGCGACCTGGGCGAGGACGAGGTGGGCGATGGCCCCTCGGCCGCCGGGTCGCGTCTGCTCGACCTCGACGAGGGCTTGGCGGGCCCGGGCTTCGGCCCGGCCGGTGGCACCGGTCAGCGAATCGACCAGCGCGAGCAGCGCCAGCGGCTCGGACCGGTCTCGCTGCGCGGTGCCGTCCGCGCGGGCGAGGGCCGCCAGCAGGGTCGTGCGGGCCGAGGCGAGGTTACCCGCCCAGAGCCGAGCGGCAGCCAGGTCGGTGAGCAGCCGGACCGTCAGCAGGGGGTGCTCGTTCCAGCGGTCTGCGGGGAGGCGGCGGCGCAGGTGCTCGACGGTCTCGGCCGCTTCCTCCGCCGCGTCGGCCGAACCGTCAAGTCGGGCGGCGACCAGCCGCAGAAAGGCGGCGCTCAGTCCGAGCGGTGTGTCGTCGGGGAGGCCGGCCGTGGTGGCGGCCAGGCGCTTCAGGTGCTGCGTCCCGGCTTCGAGGTCATCGGCGGCCAGCGCCCTGGCCGCCTTGATCAGCTCGGCGGACGGTCCCCGCACGCCTGCCGGCATGCGGGCCAGAAGCGCGGCCGATACGCCGGCTCCCGCGGGGGTGAAGAACTGCTCGACCGCCAAGTCGTCGACGAACCACTCGGCGGCAAGCTCCCACGCGTCGGCGGCGACCGCATGGCGCAGGGCGTCGTCCAGCAGGCCGGCCCGGTGCAGCCAGTGCGCGGCGGTCAGGTGCAGTTCCGACGGCAGACTCGGATCGTCGGCGCGCAGGTGCACCTGGAGGATCTCCGCGAAGAGCGGATGCTGGCGGTACCAGGAGCCGTTCACCCATGAGACGAACGTGTTCGTCCGGGCGAGGCCGTCCAGGATCCGTTCCGCGTCGCCGCGCCCGGTGAGTGCGTCGGCCAGTGCCGGGTGGATGCGGTCGAGAATGCTGGTGCGCAGCAGGAGCTGTCGTGTCCCGGCCGGTTGGGTGGCGAGCACTTCGGCCAGCAGGAAGTCGGCGATCGTGCTGTGCCCGGCCTCGAACTCCTTCAGATACTGCTCGCAGTCCGGTGCGTCGGCGGCGGCCAGCGCCCACAGCCGCAGTCCGGCGGCCCATCCCTGGGTGCGTTCCGTCAGCACCTGGGCTCCGTCGGCGGAGAGTGACAGGCCGTGCCGCTGCAGGAGTTCCGCGGTCTCCTCCGCGGAGAAGGCGAGATCGGCGGCGCGGATCTCCGTGATCTCGTCCGCGGCCCGGTAGCGGTGGAGCGGCAGCAGCGGCTCATTGCGGCCCACCAGCACCAGGCGCAGCTTCCCGTCGGCACGTCGCAGCAGGAGGTGCAACTCTGCGGTGATGTCCGGGTCGACTATGCGTTCGAATTCGTCGAGGACGACCACGAGCGGGCGCCGGCACGCAACCAGCTCGGCGGCCAGGCGGGTTTCCGGCCGGGCGGCGGGATCCGTGAGTGGCGCGTCGGCGGTCTCCGGCGCGAGGACGCCCGCCTGCCCGAGGGCCTGGCGGAAGGCGGTCCAGAAGGCGCCGGGGGCGTTGTCCTCCGTCTCCACGGTCAGCCAAGCCAGCTGGTCCGGCGCACCGCGGCTCCGGGCCCAGTCGGAGACCAGCAGCGTCTTGCCGGCCCCCGCCGGCCCGTTGACCAGCACCAAGGGGTGGTCTCGCACGCCCCGGGTGAGCCGCTCGGCCAGGCCCGCCCGGCGCACGAAGGTGGCCGGGACGCGGGCGGCGCGCAACCGCCCGGTCAGGACCGGGCCCGCGCGGAGCCGGGCGGGTCCGCTCTGCCCGGCAGGGACGGGCAGGTCCTCGGGGTCTGCCGGCATCATGCTCACCGCCGTCGATCCTGGACCGGTGCCGGGCGCGCACGGGTCTCCTGTTCGATCGTCGAACGGGGGTCGCGGCTGCGCAAACGACGGCCTCCCCGGCCGCGCGCCGACACGCGCGCGTGCTCGGCGCGCGCCGGGGCCGCCTGCCACCCGTCCCTCCTCGTCGGGCAGCGGCCGGGTGGCACTGCGGGGGCGGCTCTGAAGCCGGGGGCCAGGAACTCCCGGGCGACGAGAACGGCGGTCATGAGCACGATCGTCGTTTCCACGGCACGATGGCCGCCCCGCCGATCCCCCGCAGCGCCCGCCCCGCCGGGAACGCCGCCGGGTCCCAGCGAAGGTCGCAAGCGGTGAGGCCGCCCCGAACAGGGCGAGTCCGGTCAGGAACAGCCGTCGGCGGCCGTACAGGTCGCCGATGCGGCCGAACCGGAGCAGGAAGCCGCCGGACGGCAGCGCGAACGCGGTGACACCGCAGCGCCGACCGGGGCCAGGCGATGTACCCCGTGGCGGGATAGCGGCGGTGGCGGCGCGTGGCACGGTCGACAGCACTCCCACAGCCGCGCCCACCACCCGCCCGATCAGCCGAAACGGCCCGCCGGGCGAGCCTACGGGCCGTCAGGACCATGGGGCGGTCTGCGATGTGACCGGCGCCTAGGAGGCGTTCTTCTCGCCGCGCACCAGCCACAGGCCGACTCCGCTGGCGACGGCGACCACGCCCGCCACCGCCCGGCTGATGATCGCGGCGGCTCCGGCGAGGTCGGAGAAGTTGGTGAGGTAGACGGCCGCGCAGAGGGCGATGACGAGCAGGATCCAGAGCGTGGCCTTCATGGGGTGGTGCCTCCTGTGCGGAAATGTGGTCGGCAGCCGTGATCGGGGGGCTGCCCTTACGTCGTCCACTCTGCCCGAGTGCTCGGGCGCACACATCAGAGCAGTCCCCCCGATCCATGGTGTAGCCCGCTACACCCCGCTCCCCGCGCGCGTCGCTTAGCCTGATCCGTATGCGCGAACCGGTCCGTAGAGCGGGAAAGGCTTCAGTCCAGCTGCTGGTCGGAGCGGGAGTCAGCGTCGCCTGCTATCTGCTGCTCGGCGTGCTGATGGTCACCGCAGTCATGTCGGTGACCGTGATCGGCGCCGGCCTGCTGCCGGAGGGCGTACTCACGATGCGCCGGCTCGCGGGCTTCCAGCGCCGCCGTACCTCCGCGTGGACCGGAGAGCCGCTGCCGGAGGCGTATCTGCCTCTGGCGGGCTCGCTGACAGCGCGGTTGCGGACGATAGCCGCTGATCCCGGTACGGCGCGCGACCTGTTCTGGATGGCCGCGGACCTCGTCTACGGCATGGCGCTGATGAGCGCGGCGCTGCTGCTGTGGGTGCCCGCGCTGTTGGTCGACGCCGTCTGGTGCGGCGCGGCCGGGAAGGATGCGGTGCTACTACCGCTGATCGGGCGGCTCGCCGACCTGGAGGCGTCCTGGTCGCACCTGCTGCTGCAGCCCTCTCCGGACGCCGGTACGGCCGACCGGATCGAGCAGCTGACCGTCACCAGGGCGGGAGCGGTGGCCGCCCACGGCGCGGAACTGCGCCGGATCGAGCGGGACCTGCACGACGGCGCGCAGGCGCACCTGGTGGCGCTTTCGATGCGGTTGGGCCTGGCCCGCCGGGCGTATGACTCCGACCCGGCGACCGGGCGGCGGCTGCTGGAGGAGGCGCAGGACCAGGCCGAGACGGCCCTGACCGAACTGCGCCATGTCGTGCGCGGCATCCACCCGCCGATCCTGACCGACCGCGGACTGGCGGGGGCCGTCCGTGCGCTGGCGGCGGGCAGCGGGATGGCCGTCGACGTCGAGACGGGCGGCATCGAGGAGGGGCCGCGCGCGCCCGCAGCGGTCGAGGCGGCGGCGTACTTCGCGGTGGCGGAGGCACTGACCAACGCCGCCAAGCACAGCGGGTCCGATCAGGCGCGGGTGGAACTGGACCGGTCGCCCGGGATGCTCCGCATCTCGGTGCGCGACGAGGGGCGCGGCGGGGCCCTGGCGGGCGGTGACGGCTCGGGGCTGCTCGGATTGCGTCGCCGGGTGGCGGCGCTCGACGGAGCCGTGGGCATCGCCAGCCCGGTGGGAGGCCCTACTGTGATCACTGTGGAACTGCCGTGTGCGTGGTGACCACTCAGGTTCGGAAGTAGAGCGTCTCCGAGGGGAACCGTCGTGCGGGTAGTGGTCGCCGAGGACAACGTCCTGTTGCGGGAGGGGCTGCAACTGCTCCTCTCGTCCTCGGGGCACGAGGTGGTGGGTGTGGCTTCCACCGGTCCGGAGGTACTGCCACTGCTGCTGGAGCACCGTCCGGACGTCGCCGTGCTGGACGTCCGGATGCCCCCGGCCTTCCGTGACGAGGGGCTGCGGGCGGCTCTCGCCGCCCGCGAGCAACTGCCGGACCTGCCGGTCCTGGTCCTGTCCCAGTACGTCGAGGAGACCTACGCCGCCGAGCTGCTCAGCGGCGGCGCCAGGGGTGTCGGCTATCTGCTGAAGGACCGGGTGGGCCGGGTCGACGAATTCCTCGACGCGCTGGAGCGGGTGGCGGCGGGCGGTACCGCGCTGGATCCGGAGGTGGTGACGGAGCTGATGCAGCGCCGCCGCGACCATCCACTGGACGGTCTCACTCCCAGGGAGCACGAGGTCCTGGGCCTGATGGCGCAGGGCCAGGACAACGCGTCGATCGCGAAGGCACTGCTGATCACGGAGCGCTCGGTGCACAAGCACATCAGCAACGTCTTCGCGAAGCTGGGCCTGCCACCGAGCGACACCGGGCACCGCAGGGTGCTGGCTGTCCTCGCCTTCCTCAACTCCTGAGCGCCTGCTTTCCTCGGCACCGGCCGCCCCGAGCCCCCGCGTTCCCAAGCCCTTCCGGGTCAGGCGGCGCGGCGGCGCAGCGCCCGGCGGGCCGGGGCGAGTACGCCCGCGAAGCCGGTGAGCACCGGGACTGCCAGCATCAGGCCCAGCTCGGCCGGCGGCAGGTACGGCAGGCTGTGGGCGATGGTCAGGGTGAAGGCCAGCAGGGGGAACGCGGCGACGGCCGCGCCCACCACCAGGCCGGTCGCGGTGACCGCTGCCGCCTCCACCCGCAGCATCCGGCGCAGTTGTCCCCGGCTCGCGCCCAGGCGACGCAGCAGGGCCAGTTCGGGACAGCGCCCGACGGTGATCAGCGCGAGGGTGCTGAACACCGCGATGACGGTGAGGGCGGCGATCGCGGCCATCAGCACCATCGACATGATGCTGTTCAACCGCGCGCCCTCGACGGCGAGCCGGATCGGAGCAGGTGGCGACTGGACCTGTGCCCCGGCGCCGTGGTCGAGATGCTGGAGCGCGGACCGGACACCGCCCGGCTCCGTGCCCGAGGCCGTTGTCACCAGGACCTGCTGAGCCGTCGGCGCGGACATGTGCCGGGCCAACTCGTCCTGCGCCAGCATGAAGTCGCCCAGGGCCAGAGAGCGTTCGTAGACCGCGACCACCTGCAGCCGCTGCTGCTGCCCGTCGTCGAAGCGCAGCGTCACCGTCGAACCGACCCTCGCGTCGAGGGACTTGGCGCGTTCGGCGCCCACCGCCACCGTGCCGGGCTGTCCGAGACCGGTGAGACTGCCGGCGGTCACCCCGGGATCCAGGGTGCCGGTCAGCCCCTCCGGGGTGACCCCGAGGACGGGCAGCCGGTCCAGCAGCGGGCTGCCCGCCGAGGTGTGCGGCAGGATCACCGTGCCCGGCAGGATGTCCGTGGCCGCCGTGACCCCCGGCACCCTGAGAGCCTGCTGGGCCGTGACGCCCGCGCCCGACACCGAGAACTCGGCGCGCATCGCCCGATCGGCCTGCGCGGCCCCCGCGTGGACCATCGTGGAGCCCGCCGAGAACTGGACCGCGACGAAGGCGATCACCAGCACGATCGGGGTGATCGCCGCGCCCAGCCGTCGGGTGTCCGACGTGCAGGCAGCGGCTGCGAGCCTGCCGGACGCTCCGCCCAGACGCCGCATCGGTCCACCCAGGACGAGCAGCGCACCGCGAGCGATCCACGGGCCGAGCACCGCGCAGGCGGTGACCATGGTCACGGTCGCCGTCCCCGCCGCGGCCGCGGCGGCGTCACGGTTCTGCAGCGTCGCGGCACCCGCCGCGCTCACCCCGCAGAACAGCAGGACCAGGCCGGTGATCCGCCGGGCCGTCCCCGGTTCCGCGGGGCGCCCGGTCGGTCGGCCGCAGGCGAACGGGACGACCGCCCGCGCGGCACCGACCGTCAGCCCTGCCATGACCAGGACCGCGGTGAACAGCCACGGCGGGGTGGGCAGTTCGAGACCGTCCGGCAGCGCACCCTGGTCCCGTAGCAGGCGCCGCAGTCCCAGGAAGGCCGGTACCGCGGCGATCGCGCCGACCAGTGCGGCCCACACCGCGATCCGCACCACCTCCCTCCCGACCGAGGAACGCAGCTGGCGCGGAGTCATCCCGACCGCGCGCAGCAGGGCCAGTTCACCCGAGCGCTGTTGGAGCGCCTGGGCCACCAGGGAGGACAGGACAAGCAGCGCGACGACGAGAACCAGCCCGGAGACCGTGGCCAGCATCCCCAGCAACTCCCCCCGGACGGGCGCGGTCGCCAGATGCTCGGCACTCCCACGACCGTCACCGGTCAGCACGCGGAGCGACGCGGAGTCCCCAGGAGCCCGCCGGCCCGCACTCATGTCCTCGACGTGGTCGGCGTCCAGCGCGTGCCGCACCTCGGTGTACAGCTGCTGCGCCGAGACACCCGAGGTGGGCAGCACTCCGATGGCGTCGACGGAGGCAGGGTGCCCCGCGAGCTCCTGCGCCCGGTCCTGGGTGAAGTAGAGCACCGGTGGACCGTCCGCCACGCCGACGACCCGGTAGCTGCCGGCGGTCGCCGTCGTGATCTCCTGCCCGGTTCGAAGACCGAGGCCGGTACCCGCGACCACCTGGTCGGGCTGCTCCGGCGCCCGACCGTCACGAAGCCCGTACGGTGCCAGCGCGGCGGCCGGCCAGGGCCGTCCGACCACTGCCCGGTTCTGGACCTGGTTCCGGTCCGCCGTTCCCGAGGTCGCCGTCCGGCTGTCCACGCGTACCCCGGGAACGGTGAGAACGTCGTCCGCGACCACGGCCCTCACCTCCGGCAGCGAGCGCAAGAGCGCGACCGTGCTGATCGGCACACCGACCCTCTCGGTGAGTGCCGCCGTCGCCGTCGTGGGCGGGTCGCCCCAGGGCTTCGAGGTGTACTGCGTGGACTGGTGGCCGGTCACCACCACCGGCGCCGCGGCGTACCGGTCCACCGAGGCGTGGCCGAGCGCGGCCGAGCCGATGGCCAGGCCGACGCCGCCGAGCAGCGCCGAGACCATCGCGAGCGCCACGAACATGGACGCCCATGCCCTGCGATGGGTCTTCAGCGCACGCGAGGCGAGCAGGCGCGTGGCCGAGCGGCCCTCCCGCCACCGCACCCGCGGCCTGTCGACGCGCTTGTCCGCGGTGCGCTCGGCTGCGGTGCGCTTGTCCGCGGTGCGCTTCCACACCGTGTTCATCGCTGCCTTCCCAGCCCGCGAAGTGCCTCTCGGACATCGCCGGCCTCTGGCTGGGCCAGGCGGCCCGCGATCCTGCCCGAGTCGAGGAAGACCGCCTCATCGGCCCACTGCGCGGCCGTGGGGTCGTGGGTGACCAGGACGACCGTGCGGCCCCGCTGATCCACCGCCGAACGCAGCAGCGCCAGGACCTCCTCGGCGGTCACCGGGTCGAGCGCGGCCGTCGGCTCGTCAGCGAAGATCACATCCGGTTCGGTGACCAGGGCCCGCGCGATCGCCACCCGCTGCTGCTGCCCACCGGACAGCCTGGCCGGGATGTCCTGCGCGCGGTCCGCCAATCCGACCGACGCCAGTGCGGCCAGCCCCCGCTCCGGACGCCCCGCTCCTGCCAGCATCAGCGGCAGCACGGTGTTCTCCAGCACTGTCAACGACGGCACCAGGTTGAGGGATTGGAAGACGAAGCCGATCCGGTCCCGCCGCAGCCGGCTGAGCGCGGGCTCCTTGAGCCCCGCGAGATCGGTTCCCCCGAGTCGCACCGTTCCGCTGGTGGGCCGTTCGAGACCGGCGGCGCACTGCAGCAGCGTGGACTTTCCCGAACCCGACCGGCCCATCACCGCGAGGAAGCCGCCACGCGGCACGTTCATGCTCACCTCGTCCAGCGCGGGCGCCGCTTTCCCGTACCTGCGGCTGACCTTGTCGAGGGTCAACGCATCCCCCTGCCCTGTCGTGACCGTCAGTGCGGGATCGGCGTTCCGCCGCTTGATCTGTCCCATAGCTCCTCGCTCGCTCCGTCCCACGTCAGGCGGCCGGAGCCACCCACCTATGACGCTAGGGATCGCGGGGACGAGCGAGGAGCCTGCCAGTACCCGCCGTCGGGACAGCACGGGCACGTAGGGACAGGTGGAGCCAGCTCCACCTCCGGCACCCTGGACGCCCCGGGGGTCGGGTCAGCGGCAGAGGGCCGCGTCCAGGGCGTCCGCCATGTGCTGCGCGCCGACGTCGCCGGGGATGGTGGTGACCGTGATGGTGGCCGCGCGGCCGTCGTCGGTGACCCCGTCGCGGGAACGGAAGCCCGGAACGGTCCCGCCGTGGCCCCAGGCGAGGCCGCCGCAGGAGAGCGGTTTGCTCTCCAGTCCCAGCCCGTAGCGGATCCCCGGGCCCAGCTCGTCGGCGGGGACGGTGGTGCGCATCTCGGCGAGCTGCGCCGCGGGCAGGAGCCGGCCGCCGAGGAGCGCGGTGAAGAACGAGTTGAGGTCGGTGTTGGTGGAGACGATCGCCCCGGCAGCCCAGGCCATCGAGGGGTCCATCTCGGTGTAGTCGTGGAGCGAGCCGTCGGCTTGCCGGGCGTAACCCTCGGGGTGGGCCTCGTGGATGGTCATGTCCCCCGGGGTGGGAAAGTAGGTGTGGCGCAGGCCGATGCGGTCGATGACGCGCTTGGTGATCTCCTCGCCGACAGGCCGTCCGGTGACCTTCTGGACGATGAGACCCGCCACCAGGTAGTTGGTGTTGCTGTACTCCCAGCGCGTGCCCGGGGCGAAGTGAGCCTTCTGGGCGAGGGCGCCGTCGAGGAGCTCGCGGGGCTCGAAGTAGCGGTGCTGAATCGTGCTGAAGTCCGAGAGCGCGGGTGCGTCCGTGTACTCGGGCAGGCCGCTGGTGTGCTGGAGCAGTTGACGGACGGTGATGTTGCTTCCGTCGATGCCGTCGCCGCGCAGCAGGCCGGGGAGGTAGGTGTCGACGGACGTGTCGAGGCCGATCTTTCCTTCGGCGACGAGTTGGAGGACGGCGACGGCGGTGAAGGTCTTGGTGTTGCTGCCGATCCGTATCTGTCCGTCCACGGGGACCTTGGCTCCGGTGGCGAGGTTGCCGACGCCGGCGGTGTAGCTGTGGGTGCGGCCGTCACGGCCCTTGACCGAGGCCAGCGCGGCGGGCAGGCCGTCGTCCTTCACCAGCGCGTTCAGGCTCACCTGGACACCGTCCGGCCTGCCGCCCGCGAACGCCGCGGTCGGTGCCAGCACCCCGGCCGCCACGACGCCGGCGGCCAAGGCTGCCGTGGCCACCGCCGACCCGCGCCGGCCACGGCGGTGCCGGTGGGCCCGGATGTGCTGTACGTGCTCGTTCACGGAGGAACTCCTCTGCTGGAGGGGGTGATTGGTAGGGTGCGCGGGTTCTGCGCGCAGGCGCGCGCAGAACCCGCTGGTGGTACCGGTGCGGGCGCTCAGGCCGGATCGGGGAGGGTCAGCGGCACAGGGCGGCGTCCGCCGCGGCGTCCATGTGCTGCTCGGCCGCGCCGTTCGGGAACAAGGTCACCGCGATGCTGACCGCGCGGCCGTCCTCGGTGGCGCCTCCGGCGGTCTCGTAGCCCGGAATGGCCCCGCCGTGGCCCCAGTACAGGCCACCGCACGACAGGGGCCGGCTCACCAGGCCCAGCCCGTAGCGGGTGCCCGGGCCCAGCTCGTCGGCGGGGACGGTGGTGCGCATCTGGGCGAGCTGCGCCGCCGGGAGGAGGCGACCGCCGAGCAGTGCTGTGTAGAAGCGGATGAGGTCGCTGTTGGTGGAGACGACGGAGCCCGCCGCCCAGCCCCAGGACGGGTCCAGCTCGGTGTAGTCACGGAGCGAGCCGCCGGCGTCCCGGGTGTAACCCTCGGGGTGGGCCTCGGGGATGCCCATGTCCCCCGGGGTGGGGAAGGAGGTGTGGCGCAGGCCGATGCGGTCGATGATGCGCTTGGTGATCTCCTCGCCGAGGGGCCGCCCGGTGACCTTCTGGATGATCAGGCCCGCCACCAGGTAGTTGGTGTTGCTGTACTCCCAGCGCGTGCCCGGCGCGAACTGAGCCTTCTTGGCGAGGGCCGCGTCGAGGAGGTCGCGTGGTTCGTAGTACCGCTTCGGACCGGTGAGGATCGCGTCCGTGTTCACGTACTCGGGCAGGCCGCTGGTGTGCTGGAGCAGTTGACGGACGGTGATGTTGCTTCCGTCGATGCCGTCGCCGCGCAGCAGGCCGGGGAGGTAGGTGTCGACGGACGTGTCGAGGCCGATCTTTCCTTCGGCGACGAGTTGGAGGACGGCGACGGCGGTGAAGGTCTTGGTGTTGCTGCCGATCCGTATCTGTCCGTCCACGGGGACCTTGGCTCCGGTGGCGAGGTTGCCGACGCCGGCGGTGTAGCTGTGGGTGCGGCCGTCACGGCCCTTGACCGAGGCCAGCGCGGCGGGCACGCCGTCGTCCTTCACCAGCGCGTTCAGGCTCACCTGGACACCGTCCGGCCTGCCGCCCGCGAACGCCGCGGTCGGTGCCAGCGCCCCGATCGTGGCGGCCATGGCGGCCACGGCGGCCACGACTGCCCCCGTCCGGTGCCGGCTGGCCCGACGGGAGAGCCGGAAGCGGTTGTGCGGTTCATGCTCGTACACGAAAGGACCTCTCCGATGAAGGGTGCCGGTGATTCCCGGCTTTGCTCAAGAGGACCATTCGGGGACCGGGGCGTCCGTCCGCACCCAGGACGAGAACGCGCCCGGGAGCAGAGTCCGGGAGCCGCCGGGGGGGCGGGCCCGGGGGCCGGGCCCCCGGGGCCCGCGGGGCCCGGGGTGTACCCCCCCCCCACCGGGACCCACCCCCAACAGGGGGGGCCCCCCCCCCGGGTGGGGGGGCCCGCGAAAGGGT